>JBEKLI010000012.1:0-11642 GCA_050010275.1 Desulfomonilia bacterium
TGCCCTGACTGCTGCCGTCGTGGACTTACCGGGATATGAAAAGGAAACAGCCGAGACCGTATCATCATTCATTACCGATGGACTGGAAGTAAAAAGAGTTTCATCACAGGAGGTAAGTCAGAAATTAAGACGGTGCCGGTGTAAGGTGAACAATAGATGAACTCCCTTGCTTGGCTTATCTTCATCGGTGCGGCAATCTTAGAGGTAGGCGGTGATGCGGTTATTCGTAAGGGCCTACGTGGAAACAGTCTAAATATCATAATGATGGGATGCGCCATGTTAGGTATTTATGGGGTTATTGTAAATATAGTGAAATGGGATTTTTCAAAAATGCTCGGGGTCTATGTCGCAGTCTTTGCAATGATAAGCGTATTGTTTGGGCAATTCGTTTTTAAGGAAAAAATACCAAATACGACTTGGATTGGATTGATAATTATTATTTGTGGAGCAATGATAATCCAATTGGGGAATATTTGGGAATAAGGTTATCCGCTCCGACCCCGGTCCTTAAGGCTTATAGCTTTGCGTGTCATTCAGGCATTCCGGGCCGTATATAACATCCGACGGGGAGTCGACGATCTTTTGAATGAAAACGTTGCGATTGGACCCGTCATTCTCCCAGAACATGACACAATTCTCATTCGTGCAGTGATGGGGATGTTCGCTATCTTCGTGGTTTGTTACCATCGGAACCCCGTCGTTCACGAGCCCCAGGGTATGTCCGAACTCGTGGACAAGGGTTGTCTGTTCTATAACCTCCTCAATTAACATGTCGTAGCCTGACGCATTGATGACATCTTTAAAAACGCAAACGATGGAAGTCCCTCCGAGAGAGAGACCGATTATCTGTTGATTTACCCCACTCTGGTCTTTGAAGTATCCGTTTACAAACAACACATAGAACTCAGCGGAGGTCGGTGTCTGTGGGATGTCCCATGTGCTCTGCGCAAGTTTCTCTATTTCTGCCGTTGTCCAGGATGTTTGGGCTTGCTTTGAAATCTGTTCCATCCCGGAAAGGTCTTTGGGGACAGAGATATCCGGTTTGGTGATACGACCGAGGAAAAGGGCATTCAGATTATTTTCGAGCACCGACCAGAATTGACCGCCGTCTGAGAAAGCCCCGGCAAACGGCACTGCATCCGGTTCATAGGCGACATGAACGGTGATGGAGCGCACGGTGGAATAGAGTGTTACAAGATTCAAGGCCATGGGATCCTGCCCTGTCCCGTTACTGCCGGAATTCCCGCTCGATCCGCAGGAGAAACCTGCAAGGGCGATAAGAACACCTATCAACAAGGAGAGGAATGAGTACTTCAATCGATAATATTTTAGCGTCATTGACGATTCCTTGCTTTTAGGCTCTCTCTATATTAGAAGGGAACAACCCAAAAGTCCATCCCTGTACCCCTCTTTTACAAAAATTAAGCAAATGAAGAGGAGCACTCTGGACATGTGATTGACAGCATCTCATTAAGCTGCTTCAAAGACCCTCATGGACATCGTGCTCATCCACCCGCCCGTTTCAAGGCCGTGCGAACCCCCTGCCGGTTTAGCGAGACTGGCCGGGGCTTTGAAGGCGCACGGCAGGCAGTACATAATCATTGATGCGAATATGGAAGGGTTCATGAGCCTCCTCGCATGCCCGGGTGCAGCTAAGGATACATGGACCAGACGGGCATCGTTACACCTTAAGGAGAACCTCTCATCCATCAGGAGCTCTAAGGCATTCAGAAACATCGGCAGCTACACAAAAGCGGTTACGGAGATAAGCCGCATCCTTGAGGTCAACTCTCAGGCGTATTCCACAAAGGTAAGCCTTAATAACTTCCAGCATGACACCCTCTCCCCTGTATGCAGCGCCGACCTGGTTCGCTCTTCCGAACATCCTGAGGAGAATGTGTTCTTTTCATATTTTGAAAATCGGCTTTCCTCCCTTCTTGAAGAACATGCACCGCGCATGGTGGGGTTCTCACTCAATTTTCTGAGCCAGGCGCTCACCACCTTTGCCATGATCGGTTTTCTCAAGCGATTGAGCAAAGGAATAAAGATCATCGCCGGCGGCTCCCTCGTCACCTCATGGATGAAAAGGCCGGGCCGGGAAAATCCCTTCTCAGGACTGGTGGACGAACTCGTGATAGGCCCCGGAGAAGGGAGAATCCTGGCTTTAACCGGGGTTGAATGTTGCAATGAGAATACACTGCCCGATTACCAGCCCTTTTGGCATTATGATTATCTCTCCCCCGGCCGAATCCTTCCCTTCAGTACCTCTTGGGGCTGCTACTGGAGCAAGTGCTCCTTCTGTCCTGAAAAGGCCGAGGGAAACCAATATTCCTGTATTCCGGCCATGCACGTTCCAACTCAACTCCATGCATTGACTGATATGAACTCACCGGACCTTATCCACGTGACGGACAACGCCATGAGCCCTGCCCTCCTCACAGCTATGGCCCGTCATGAACCTAAGGCACCGTGGTACGGGTTCGCCAGATTCACCCACCATCTGACTGATCCGGACTTTTGTTCGGCCCTCAAGAAATCCGGATGCGTAATGCTCCAGCTCGGCCTGGAATCGGGGGACCAGGCGGTGCTTGACGAACTCGGCAAAGGCATCAGGCTCGATGAAGCTGCCCACGCACTTGCCGCCCTTCACGATGCAGGCATTGCTACCTATGTGTACATCCTCTTCGGCACCCCGGCCGAAAACGAACAAAGCGCGCGGAAGACCCTGGCCTTTGTCGCTGCTCACGCAGGTACAATCGACTTCCTTAATATTTCTATCTTCAACCTTCCACGAGGAGGCATAGAGTCTAAAGGATTAGAGACATATGAGTTTTTCGATGGAGACCTTTCCCTCTACCAGGGGTTCGTACACCCCGAAGGATGGGACAGGAACAAGGTCAGACAGTTTTTAGACAAGGAATTCAAACGGCATCCTGCCATCGCCCATATCGTCAGAAACGATCCGCCCTATTTCACCTCGAACCACGCACCGTTTTTTGTAATGAAAAGTGAGTTGTGATCAGTGAGCAGTGATCAGAAAAAAATGAAGCTCCGAGCAGCAAGCCTGAGGGGAATCATTTGATCGAATAGGTCAATCCGAAATTTGAAATAACAATAGGCCGGTACTTTACCACGAAGGACAGGGGAGGAAAGAATCCTCTTGAAATCCCTGACCAAGGGAAAGGAATCCAAGGATGTCCGTTCTGATTTCCTATGATCCTCTTCGTGCTCTTCGTGGTGAGAACAATGGGCTGCAAACCATAAAAGTATGCTTCACAGAGAAGAGCCTTATTATCAATTGAATTATTTACTGGCATTTCCTGAAAATTCAGCTATAAGGGCGCTCAAGTAACTCTTGGCACCACCTTCAAAGGTTCTCTTGCTGATCCTTTGTGTGTCTGCGAGATGTTCACTACAACAACAAAGGAGATCCGGCTTGGAACAGTTCAGAAACCTCGGTCTCTCGGAGACCATGCTCAAGACGCTTGCCGGCAAGGGCTTCATTGAGCCTACGCCCATTCAGAAGGTGATTATCCCGTTTCTTATGAACGAGGATCGCGATGTGGTGGCCCAGGCCGCCACCGGCACCGGCAAGACCGCCGCCTTCGGCATCCCCATCATCGAATGCATGGAATCATTGGATGGTAAGGTGAAGGCCCTCGTGCTGGTACCGACCAGGGAGCTTGCCCTCCAGGTGGCCCTTGAGATCAAATCGCTCAAGGGAACGAAAAAGATCGAGATCGTGTCCGTCTACGGCGGCCAGCCCTTCGGTCCCCAGCGTAGCGCCCTGAAAAAGGCCGATATCGTCGTAGGTACGACAGGACGCATCCTCGATCATCTGGAAAAGAGAACGCTTCGGCTTGAAAGCCTGTCCCACTTGGTGCTCGATGAGGCCGATGAAATGCTCGATATGGGCTTCATCGATGATATCAAGGCCATCCTTGCATATACACCCTCAAAGCGCCGGACCATGCTCTTCTCGGCCACCATGCCCCATGAGGTGATCACCATCGCCAAACGCCACATGAACGGCTATGAAACTATTGCCATGGGCCACCAGAAGCAGGCACAGCAGCTTACCGACCAGATCTTCATTCCTGTTCGGGAACAGGACAAGTTCGATGCCCTGTGCCGCATCATCGATATGGAGCCCGAATTCTACGGCCTGGTCTTCTGTCGCACCCGCATAGAGACCTCCGAGATCGCTGAAAGGCTTGCTGTTCGCGGTTATGATGCCGAAGGCATTCACGGCGAGATCGACCAGCCAGGTCGCGAGCGGATCATGCGGCGATTCCGTGAGAAAGACCTGACCATCGTGGTTGCCACCGACGTGGCTGCCCGGGGGATCGATATCAACAACCTCTCCCACGTGATCAACTACGCCCTGCCCCAGGACCCCGATTCATACATCCATCGCATCGGCCGCACCGGCCGGGCCGGAAAGACAGGCATTGCCATCACCTTAGTGACTCCCCGGGAACAGCGCGCCCTTGACCTGATCCGTAGGACTTCAGGCTCTGCCATGCGCAAGGGGAACATCCCCGGCGTAAAGGATATCATTGCCTCCAAGCGCACGAGAATTAAAGAACAGATACGCAGGGTCATGTGCGAGGAAGACTTAAGCACCTATGCACTGCTGGCTGCAGATCTGCTTGAGACCGGAGATGCAGCAATGGTCCTGGCAGCCTGTCTGCGCCATACCTTTGCCGACGAGCTGGACCCGAAGTCCTATAAAGAGATCCGCACCGTGGCCCAGCCGGACACGAAGGCGCACACGCGGCTCTTCGTGGCGCGCGGACGTAAACACGGTATCACACCCCAGAACCTCTTGAGTTTCCTAAGAGAGCACACCGGGGTGAAGGAGAAGCTCGTGCACGATATCGAGATAAAAGACGACTTCACCTTCATCAGCGTGCCGCATGCCGAGGCCGATGTCATCGAGAAGAGATTCCGCCAGAAGCGGGGCCGCCCGCTCATCAGCATCGCCAGGCCCGAGCAGGGCCGCAGAATGGCGGGCTGAGTAAGGCGAGTAAGGTTGCTTCTTATAATTGGTGATTAACCCATAGATTCCATCCCATAGTCCGCACCGGAATAAACTGACCAATTACGTAAGATTTGATCCCGGATCTTCGGTTTTCAGATATCTCAAAACCGAGGAGTTATCGAAGGAATCTATACCCTGAATCTGAAGAGGCAGCAGTTAGGCTTCTTGATCTCTTATAACCCATTGAATAAAATAAGTATAAATCTGTAATCATTTCTATTGTTGCTTTAAAAGTCATCATGTGTGATAATTAAGTATTGTTCATAATAAATCAGCCTAATCGCAACTAAGGCCAATAACTAAGCCAAGGAGACAAAAGATGAAAAAAATTTGCCTGATCCTTGCTTTGGCAATACTGTTTCTTATCCCTATTCGTGGAGTTTATTGTGAACCCTACGTGAAAGCATCTACAACCGCGGATTTGATTATTTACCTGCGGCCACACCTTGATCCCGAAATAGCTGCCATCCATGCAAGATACATTGATAGATATTCAAGTAAATGGCATGTAGATCGCCTAAAGGTGATTAGCATAGCTAATCTTGAATCAGAGTTTAGGGCTGATGCTAAGAATTCATCAGGCTGTATCGGTGCAATGCAGGTAAACCCTCAGGTTCACCAGGACAAATTGAAAAAGAGGGGAATCACACTGCATGAACTTTTCTACTTAAAGAACAACTATGATATAGGTTCGGAGATCTTACGTGATTGCCTACAATCATCACGGACTTTTGATGAGGCTCTTTACAAGTATAGTGGGGGGAGTAAAAACTACACGAGAGATGTTAAAAAGATTTACGGCAGGCTTTCTCGATGCGGACTGATGACAAGTTAATTACGTAGTCGTTAGAAGTATCGATGACATGCCATTTAACACACCCTAATATGGAACGCCTTGCTGCATAGGTTTCAGCCCAAGATCATCAGTTTTCGGATAACGCAGAACCGAGAAGAAATCGAAGTAATCAATGCTTCTCCTGTAACAGAAGTCTGGATCAAGGAGTACAATACCGACCATCCACACCAAGGGCTTGGCTACTACTCTCTGCTCAGTTACAAGGAAAATTTAACCGCATGCTTAGTATTGATTTTAGGGGGTCATTACATTCATGCCCTGGTTTCAAGTCAAATTTCCAGGCTATCACCCTTAGTCAAGCACATCCCGCACCTTATGGGCAAGATCTTGGAGATTGAATGGCTTCTGGATGAAATGAACACCCGGCTCCAACACCCCATGGTGACTGATCACATCAGAGGTATATCCTGACATGTAGAGCACCTTAAGTTCATTTCTTAAACTGGAGAGTTGCGTGTAAACTATACGGCCATTCACATCAGGCAGTATAACATCTGTGAGAAGCAGGTGGATGTCCCCTTGATATGAATTAAATGCTTCCTGTGCTGTCCTGCCATCTTGTGCTTCCAGGACTGTGTAACCATAGTGTCTGAGTGCGTTTACAGTAATATCACGTACCTGGGTTTCATCCTCCACGACGAGAACCGTCTCGGTACCATGCAAAGGTTTCTCTTTCGTTCGAATTGCCGATGCAGGGGCATCAACCCCTTCATACCTGGGGAAATAAATCCGGAAGATGGTCCCCTTGCCAACTTCGCTATAAACAGAGACATATCCTCCATGCTGCTTGACAATGCCATAGACTGTTGCCAATCCGAGGCCCGTTCCCTTTCCCGCCCCCTTTGTGGTGTAGAAGGGTTCAAAGATATGCTCGAGAGTCTCCTTATCCATGCCAGTGCCCGTATCAATGAATGACATCATGATGTAAGGCCCTGGTGTGATCCCCTCGTGGGTTCTGGCATAAGCATCGTCTAAAACAACTTCTGAGGTTTCGATGAAGATTGCCCCTCCATCCGGCATGGCATCCTGCGCATTGACTGAAAGGTTTAATATTATCTGTTCAACCTGCCCGGTATCAGCCTGGATTACACCCAGGACCGGAGCTTGGCGGATTTCGATCTTCACGTTCTCTTGAAGGGTACGCTGAATCATATTTTTCACCCCGGTAATCACCTTGTTCAGGTTGACAGGTTTCATCTCCAGGGTCTGCCTGCGTGCAAAGGCCAGAAGCTGCATCACCAGACCCCTGGACCGCTCTGCGGAGTGGGCGATCTGTACAACGTTATTTCTGTGTGGATCATCCGGAGCAAGGTCATCCAGGAGCATTTCTGCATAACCCATAATCGGTGTGAGCATATTGTTGAAGTCATGGGCCACACCCCCGGCTAAACGACCAACAGACTCTATCTTCTGGGCTTGCATCAGCTGCTCTTCGAGCTTTCTGTGCTCTTCTTCAGCTTGCTTGCGCTGGGTTATTTCCACATTTGTACCTTCAAAGTACAGAGGATTCCCTTTCGCGTCACGCACTACGTGAATATTGAGGGAAATCCAGATCTTGCTCCTGTCTTTTCGGTAAAACTCAACTTCATACCCTTCAATCTGGTGGTTCTGCAGGAGAATCTCAATCATGTGTTCCCGGTCGTTAGGGTTTACATAAAGGTCCTGGTTCAAATTTTTAACGGTGTCGATCATTTCCCGGGGTGAAGAAAACCCGAACATCCGTGCCAAAGCAGGGTTCACACTCAGAAACCACCCCTCGGGTTTTGTCTGGAAGATACCCTCAGTGGCATTCTCAAAGATCGTTCGATACCGTTCTTCGCTCTCCTGTAGAGACTTCTCAGCAAGCTTACGACCAGTGATATCACGGGTTATACCCAGGAAACCCGTAAACCTCTCTTCATTGTCCCTCAAAGGTGAAAAGGTACTTTCGGTCCAGATGGTAGATCCGTCCTTGCAAGTTTCTTCTAATTCCACCGTGCGAGTTCTCCTAAGATCCTTGGTTTCTCTGGCCTCGATCTCCAATTCTTCCAGGAAGACATTCATACCAACTTCCAGAGAAGCCGGAGTCAAGGCCTCGGCAGGTGTCTGGGACATAGCTTCTTCAACAGTGAAGCCACGTACTCGTTCTATAGAAGGGCTGATGTAAGTAAATTGAAGATCTTTATCCATGGTGAAGATGATATCGCTGGCATTCTCTGCAAGCAACCGATAGCGGGATTCACTTTCCTGAAGTGCTTCTTCAGCTCTTTGCTTGTCAGTGATATCACGAATACATTCTATGGCACCGACGATTTCTCCTGATGAGTCATATATAGGTTGTGCCCGCCCTGAAAGAAATCTTTTCTGCCTCCTAACAACAGGGGCATCGGTATCTCCGATGAGCAGATCCCCTTTGCGCTTGATGTTGCAATACTTCTTCTCGACTTCTTCCTTGGGCATGAGTACGAGATCAATAAGAATCGGCCTTCTTTCTCCATAGAAGGGGATTGCATACTCGTAGTTTTTCTTGCCGATCATTTCATCAGCACTGAAGCCGGTCATCTTCTCGATGGCCTTGTTCCAAGCGATGACCATTCCTTCCTTGTTAATGACAAGTGTGGCATCGGGAAGAAAGTCGATGATATCCGCCATTTGTTGCTTGGATTCCCTCAGTGCTTCTTGGGCCAGCTTCTGCACGGTAATATCCTCGTATGTTCCCAACACACCATTGATAATCCCATTGCTATCAAGTAAAGGTGTCTTACTCGTATGCAGCCATATTTTATCTCCGGCAGGTGTGGTCTGGGGTTCTTCATAATTAAGTTTTTGCTTGCCACTTTCTATAACTGCACGATCATCAGATCGATAAAGTTCGGCCTGATTAACCCAAACCATGTCAAAGTCGTTCCTGCCGATTATCTCATCAGTCGATTTAAGACCCGCGTCTTTTGCAAATTGTTTGTTACAGCCAAGGTAATTCAACTCCTTGTCCTTCCAGAAGACCCTCACAGGAATGGTATCAAGCACCAGGCGCAACATTTGCTGTGATTCGCGCAGCGCTTCCGCCGTGTGTTTTCTCTCCGAAATATCTCGAACAATACCACGGAATCCTGTCGGTTTACCGGACCTATCCCGGATGAGGGAAATGGATGACTCAAGGGGAATCATGGAGCCATCTTTTCTCATGATGTTCCATTCCAGTCCTTTGGAATGTTGTCCTGTTCTGAACACCTCATAATACGTGTCAGTCATATGTCGGATACTCTCCACATCTGCATACTCCTGATAGTTTTTCCCCATGAGCTCTTCTGGTGAGTATCCTGAAATTGTGGGAATCATGTAATTGAAGAAGGTGAGATTCCCGTTGAGGTCAAGTTCATAGTAGCCATCCTCAATGTTATCGAGGATTGTCCTGTACCTTTCTTCACTCTCCCTGAGTTTCTTTTCTGCCTGTTTCCTCGTCGTGATGTCACGTATGACACCCTTAAATCCGAGAGGATTTCCATTTTTATCCTTTTTGAGGGATATGGACGCCTCCACAACAATTTTCTTACTATTCTTGGTTATGATCTCATAATCAAATCCGTTTATGGTTTCTCCTGTGAGGTAACCCTTATGGAAGGCCTCAAACACCTTTTCTGCGTTCTCCCCATCCATATACTTCCGGTAGTTCATGCCCATGAGTTCATCATAGGTGTAGCCGAAGGTCTTAAGTGATGAGGCATTGAAGAATGTGAAGTTTCCATTCAGATCTACTTCGTAATAATTTTCTTCCATGCTCTCAAGGATGTTTCGGTAACGCTCCTCGATACGGCGAAGCGCTTCTTCCTCCTGATTGTGTTCTGATGCAGATTTGACCATCTCTGAGATCGGTTGCCGTGCCTCGGTTAACTCTTCCATAAGCTGCCCTCTTGTCGGTTTTAGGTGTCTCATAATGGGTTTGCTCTCATTGTGTCTTCCCGTTCAAAGTATATCGTCATTTTGGTAATCCTTAATGATCCCCATTGCCTATTTGAGGGTAAATGGGCAATCAGCAAATATATTGATTGCATTGTTATGAATCGAAGGACTTAGAAGACACTGATTTGTTATGGTCTTTCGGAGATATCTCTATCAGAACTCCCTCTACCTTGTAATATCGATCATGGCACGTCACCTTTGAAAAACCGGTAGGAATTGAAGAATCCGTGCCAGGTGTCACGCTCTGGTATGAAGTAATAGGCATCGTAGGTTTCAGCCCAAGATCATCTTTTCGGTTAACGCAGAACCGAGAATAAATCGAAGTAATCAACGTTCCTATCGTATGTGATTGCTATAAAGAAAACCGATTACCTACTATCTTAGCTATCTTCTCATGGGGAGACATTTCTAACGAGTTAAACAAAAGACATTATCAAAGAGTCAGGCCATTAATTCATTCCTGGATTGACTCGAGGGGGTCTCATCATTATGGTAAAGATTAAATAGATTAATATGAATTGGAATAACGTATAATATTTATTAGGTATATTTAATTGTTATTTTACATGATCAACAATCGAGGGGACCAAAATGAGACACACAAAACCAACTAAAGATCAGATTATGATCGAATTGGCTGAAGCACGACAACTGATTTCCGAATTAAAAAAATCAGCATCAGATCATAGGGGCATAGAAGAGGCCATCAAGGGAAGCGAAGAGCGCTACCGCAATCTTGTAGAGAATGCACATGACGTGCTTTGGGTCTTTGATCTCAACCTAGGCTACACCTATGTAAGCCCATCGGTCAAAGGCCTGAGGGGATACACCGTTGAGGAGGTTATGAAACAGCGACTCAACCAAGTGCTGACGCCCGAGTCCTATAAGAAGGCCGTGGAGATGTTCGAGAGAGAGCGGAACCTTGAGATGAGCGGGCAGTTGCATGGCTCTGATTGGTCACTAACCATTGAGCTCGAATTGGTCTGCAAAGACGGGACAACTGTCTGGGCAGAGGTCACCATGAATCCTCTCCATGATAATACAGGCAGGATCAAAGGTATTATGGGTATCACCCGTGACATTTCTGAGCGCAAGAGGGCGGAAGAGCACCTGAAGGAGAGTGATAAACGCTTTCGTTCCCTCATCCAGAAATCTTTGGATATGATCATAGTGCTGGACGGGAAAGGGTTTGTGACCTATGAGACCCCATCTTTGGAGAACATCCTCGGTTACCAACCTGGTTATCTTATTGGCAAGTCACCATTTGAATTCATCCATCCCGATGATCTCAAAAGGGTTGCAGATGATCTAAGTGAAGTATACCTGAAGACCAATCCCGGTGTACCCACCGAAGTCCGTGTCCGCAAGGCTGATGACACATGGGTTTACCTGGAGGCCATCGGGCAGAATCTCCTCGAAGATCCTGCAATTAATGGCATTGTGATAACTGCTCGAGACATCACTGAGCGTAAGCATAAAGAGGAAGCGTTAAAGGAGTCAGAACAGAGATTCAGTGCCATTTTTGAGAACGCTGCAGATGGAATACTTTTAGCAGATATAGAAACTAATAAATTCTACATAGGCAATAGACATATATGCAAAGCACTTGGTTATAGTGCTGATGAGATCAAAAACATCTCTGTTACGGATATTCACCCTACAAAAGATCTTCCCTATGTTCTCGATCAGTTTAAAAAGCAGGCATTAGCACACTAGCAAGCTTAAAACTATTTGATTTGGATTAAAAATCTTCTTTATTTCTATATGAAGGTTAAGTGAACAATCACATCCACAGCCTGGGAG
>JBEKLI010000013.1:0-11573 GCA_050010275.1 Desulfomonilia bacterium
TGGAAGGGGTACAGGTTGCAATCATTCGGTTCCCCAGGGTCTTTTCTCGTCTTACGCTTTGGGTCGGTGAGCATCTCCATCACCTTGGCCGAAAGGCTCTCTTTACTCTCAGCGATAAAGATGGCATTACCGTAAGACTTCGACATCTTCCTGCCGTCAAGACCAGGTACCTTGGGAGCCTCCGTCAGAATCTCCTGAGGTTCTTTGAGGATGGTATCGCCATACATAAAGTTGAACCGACGCACGATCTCACGGGTCAGCTCCAGGTGGGGGAGTTGGTCTGCACCGATAGGAACCTTGTCCGCACGGTAAATCACGATATCTGCAGCCTGGAGTACCGGGTAACCCAGGAAGCCGAAGGTGCTCAGGTCTTTTTCTTTCAGCTCCTCCTTCATCTCCTTATAGGTGGGGTTTCTTTCGAGCCATGATAAAGGGGTGATCATGGATAAGAGCAGGAACAGCTCGGCGTGTGATTTGATGTCCGACTGCCGGAAAACAACTGATTTCTCAGGGTCGAGACCCACGCTCAGCAAGACAATAACCATCTCCCGGGTGCTTTGCGGGATGATTGAAGGATCTTTATACTCGCTGGTCAGGGCGTGCCAATCGGCAATAAAATAAAAGCATTGATATGCGTCCTGCAGGCCCACCCAATTCTTAAGGACCCCGAGGTAATGCCCCAAATGAAGGTCCCCCGTGGGTCTGATGCCTGATACGATGCGCTTCTTGTCCATATAATTCCTTTTCTATTTCATGAGTATAGAGAGAATGGCACTGATGATCGGAAAGATCACCACATTCACCGCCCGTGTGAATATAAGCACGAGGAGAATCATGAAACCGTAAGGCTGCAGTCTGGAATAGGCATATGCTGCCTTCAAGGGGAGCAGCCCCTCCATGATATGGCTCCCGTCCAGAGGATGAATGGGTATGAGATTGAAGACCGCAAGCCCCACGTTGATCATGATCATATACTCCGCCATAATAACAAGGGGATAAAAAAAAGTTTGCGAGAGAAAGCCGCCGAATTGTTTGTAAACGAAGGCAGTTACGACAGCCAATGCAAGATTCGACAAGGGGCCTGCCAGTGAGACCCACATCATATTCATGCGCGGTTTCTTGAAATATCTCGGATCCACCGGCACCGGCTTGGCCCACCCGATCGCCATACCGGCTATCCCTGTAATGAAAAGTACGAGGAGACCTACGGGATCGATGTGTTTTACGGGGTTCAGGGTGAGCCTGCCTGCCCTCTTCGCAGTGGGATCACCAAAAAAAAATGCGGTATAGCCGTGACATACTTCATGCACGGTGATGGACAGCAGCACCGGTACAATCAACAAAGCGATCTGGCTGATGATCTGGTTCATCTGGTTCATTGATCAGGCCTTATACCTTATGGGTGACAAGGTGTCAAAAAGTTAGCTGTTCCTTCTTACAAAGATGAAGTTTGCCCATTATATTAATTTTTTAAGAATGTGTTGAAAAAGAATCGGCTCGTCCCTACACAAGCATTAAATTTGATATAAGGCTCTTCAGTGAAGACATCGCAAAGGAGAGTGGACATGAAAAAGGAAAATGAGCTGATTATGGCAAATAAAGAGAACGACAAAGGGTCACCTCGAGAAAATATACATAAATCATCCGAGAACTCTCTCGCAAAAAAGGCGTCTTCCGAAAATAACATATATACGGACACGATAAGGGCATTGTTGGAAAAAAACAGGGGCAGGGTTGCACGATACTATTGTGCAAACAGAAAATGCTCTACCACGTTCTGGGACGCGGATCTTGGATACCAGTGTCCCGGATGTGGCTCTTTCGGCCTCATAAGCACATTCAAGGCCGATACAGCCTATGAGCCGAACATGTATAAGCCTGTAGTCGGATATCTCGACAGTATCGGCAGACTGTTCTGCCCCAGGTGTACGGAGCGCTACGGCATCGGTGATGATGTGGGCCTGGTGATCTACAATGACAGCAAACCCTACTGTAATGAAGCCTGCGAGACATGCAGAACCCGCCTCGACTCTCTGCCTGCATAGGGAGGCAGAGGGCGGGCTTTAGTAGACATTCGATTGGAGGTGATGCGTCGGCTTGTAGGCGATAACACTACAATCCAAATGCCAGCATGATCTTAAGTGAGGTCAACATTATACTAAGTCATACCTCCCCTGATGTTTTCTTTTACGGTATAATAGAGGCCTCATGAGCAAGGTGCGTATCAACAGATTCCTCGCCTCGACAGGGGCAATCTCACGGAGAAAGGCCGACGAGTTTATCGAGCACGGCCGCGTGAGTATCAACAATGAAAAGGCACTCCTGGGTGACACCTTGGATCCGGAAAAAGATGTAGTGGCCTTAGACGGCAAGACCGTATCCCGTCAGAACACCCTTCTTGCAGCCATGTACAAGCCCAAGTATGTGATGACTACCATGAATGACCCTCAAGGCAGACCCTGTATTAAGGATCTCCTTCCCGAGCAGCTTCAGGGTGTGTTCCCGGTGGGCAGACTGGATTTTGACGCAGAAGGACTCCTCATCCTGACCAATGACGGGGAATTGTCGCATTCACTCCACCACCCCTCCTTCCATGTACCCAAGGTCTATCTCGTGAAGGTAACACCCAGGGCCACGCTAGAGTCCATTCATCGCATGGAAGCAGGTATCATCCTTGATGGGAAAAAGACGCTGCCGGCAAAGGTCTTGGAGGAACACTGCGTTTCTGAGGGTTCATATTTACACATAACCCTTGTGCAGGGGCTGAAAAATCAGATTAAGCGCATGGCCGCATCCGTGGGATTACGGGTCGAATCCATCAAACGAATCAGTGTAGGACCGGTCGTTCTGAAAGGGATGTACCCCGGTCAGATCCGCGAACTGAGCCCCTCGGAAGAGAGATCGCTTTATAAGATACTAAAAAAACATAAAAAAACTTGACATGTGCATGGAGCACTTTATAATCTATGAATAATTAGACCATGGTAGGAGGAGATACATGAACAAATCTGAACTGATTGAAGAACTCTCCATGCGCATGGCTCTCCACCCGAAGAAGGCAGAGGCCCTGGTGAACTCCATCCTCAGCTCCATGATTGTTGCCATGAAGGGCAAACGGCGTGTAGAGATTCGCGGGTTCGGCAGCTTTGTCATGAGGGATTATAAACCCTACATCGGGAGGAATCCTAAGAGTGGTGAGAAAATCCAGGTCAAATCCAAAACCCTGCCCTTCTTTAAATCCGGAAAAGACATGAGAGACCGGGTGAACGGCAAGGCCCAGTAGACCTCGATAAATTCTGCCTAAGAATCTTTTTTGCAGATCAGAGCGTCTATATATTGACGCATGTGAATTTTTGCGGTATATTGACCCTACAAATTTATGGGTAACCATTCTATACTTATTGTTGACGATGAAATCCAAAATCGAGAATACCTTTCCGAGATCCTCTCAGATGAAGGGTATTCCATTACTACGGCTGCAAACGGAAAGGATGCCATCTCCAGACTTACCCAGGATACCTTCCAGGTAGTACTTACCGACCTGCAGATGCCGGAACTCGACGGGCTCGGCGTCATAGAGTATCTAATCGAGAATAAGCTGAACACCATTGGCATTCTCTATACGGGCTATGGCTCGGTAAAAACAGCGGTGGATGCCATGAAGCTCGGGGCCTTTGATTATATCACCAAGCCCTTCAAGGCCGACGAAATCAAAGTCGTGGTAAAAAAGGCCCTTGACCACCTCGCCTTGCAGGAGGAAAACACCTACCTGAAACAGCAGCTCAAGGCCCGCTATAAGTTCGAGAACATCGTGGGGACTTCCGAGAAGATGCAGAAGATCTTCGGCCTCATCGACAAGGTGGCCTCAACGGACTCCACGGTCCTGATCCTCGGTGAATCAGGTACCGGCAAGGAGCTCGTTGCCCGGGCTCTGCATTATAATTCCATGAGATCTACAAACGCATTTATCCCTGTAAACTGCGGGGCTATCCCTGAAGAGCTGCTTGAAAGCGAGCTCTTTGGCCATGAAAAAGGCGCTTTCACCGGTGCGTTCAGGACCAGGATCGGCAGGTTCGAGCTTGCCTGCGGCGGCAGCATATTCTTGGATGAAATTTCTGAGATGAGCCCAAACCTCCAGGTAAAGCTGCTTCGCGTCATCCAGGAGAGGGAATTCGAACGTGTCGGCGGGATCAAGACCATCAGGGCGGATGTGCGGATAATCGCCGCAACAAACAAGAACCTCGAGGAAGAGGTCGCTGAAGGCAGATTCCGGGAAGATCTCTATTACAGGCTTAATGTCATACCCATCCACCTTCCTCCATTGCGTGAGAAGACCGATGATATACCGCTGCTCATCAAGCATTTCCTGGAGAAGTACAGCGAAGGCAAGTCGCCCAAGAAGGTTGAATTCAGTAAAAAGGCCATAGCTTCACTCATGCGCTATCGCTGGCCCGGCAATGTACGCGAGCTGGAAAACCTGGTGGAACGCATGGTGGTTTTGAGCGATTCCCCTATTATTGAAGTTGCAGATCTCCCGGAAAAGGTCCTCACCGGTGCCACAGTGATTACCTCTGCCATCCCGCAACTCGATCTGCCCGAGACAGGAATTGATCTGTCTACCGCAGTAAATGAATTCGAGCGGAGCATCATCGTCCAGGCCCTCAATAAGAGCAATTGGGTCAAGAACCGCGCCGCTAAGCTCCTCCACGTGAATAGGACGACACTGGTGGAGAAGATCAAGAAACAGAAACTCCAAAAACCCACTGAATCGAATATTTCTTAATATAATATACATTTTATATCATCAAATGAGATCTTGTTACCGATTGCATGGCCCCTTGAGCCTTAAGCCGTATGAATGTGGCATGGAAGTTGTATTTTCATGCTGCGGTGAAGAACAACAGCCCTATCAAAAATATGCTGAAGGAGATTTTCTCCTGCGCTCTGATGCTCACATGCGTGCTCCTTGTCGATACAGGGCCGGTGCACGCTGCAAGTGTACATGTGGGGGGCTCGGGGAATGCCACCAGGATTATTTTTATCCTGAACGAGAGGGAGGCCATTGCCCCCGAAGTATCGGTAAAAAAACAGACACTCATCGTCAATTTTCCCCACACTGTTGCTGATCCTCATACGCTCCAGGATCAATTCATGATTCATGGGCTCACCTTTGACGGCACCAAGGCAACCATCGACATTAAGGTGCCGTTTACCTACCAAATCTCCACCAGGCAGAGCCCACCCAGCGTCGTCATCGATATTATTACCAAGAAAGATCAAATGCCTCTGTGTCCCATTAAACGGATCGATGTCATACCCGGTAAAGCTCAAATGAGTGTGTCCATACAGATCGAGCCGGGCATGCTCCCCGAGATACGCACCTTAAAGACCGGCAGGATCTACATTTATTTTCCAACAGATTTCCCCTGTAACTCAATCGAAAATCTCCTCACACCCGTACCACAGCTCAAGTTCATTAGTACCATGAAGATGGCATCCGGCACCGTGCTCACCCTGAGTGTGGCTGAGCCGTACTCGCTCATGAAAACCAGGACGGATAGGGATAAAAGCCTGGTCATCCTTGAACTGTGGACATCGAGCACTGCATCTCCCAATGTCAGATATCAGGCAGCAAAAAACCTCTTCGCTGCGGGTAATATCGCAGGCGTAATCGCTCTTCTAGAACCTGCCGTTCAGGCACTTGATGCCCGGGAGAAGTTACTCCTTGCCCGGTCCTACTGGGCCCTGGCATTTCCGTATCAGACGGAAAGTCGCTCCTCCAAGGCGCTTACCATGATGAATTCCGCCCTCCAAAATCTCTCATCCGGCCTCGATCGTGAGCGGATCATGCTCGAATACTGCTCCATGCTCATCCGGTCCGGCAAGTCCAGTGACGCACTCGATCTGGTAAAAACACTTCATGGATCTCAATGGGACGACCTTAAGACCGAGGCAGGCATCAGAGAAATGGATATCCTGAACCATAATAGTGCATATGAGGATGCCTATGCCGCCAACAAGCGCTTGATTCGAGACCTTGGCCCCAGAGGCGTCCCTGAAGGTCTGAAGGCCGCTTACTTGTCCGTCCTGGGTGATACCTATCTCGGATTGAACGACCATGAAAAGGCGTTCGCGATGTATAAAGAAGCCCTTGCAACGGATCAAGCAATCATCAGGCAGAATCCCGAAATATATGCACACATAGGCGAAGCTGCATTCAAGATGAACGACTTTGCCCAGGCAAAGGACTACCTCATCCAGGCATTCAATCTGGGTGATCCCTCAAGCAGGCAGAAACACCTCATCATGCTAGGGGATTGCCTCTATCAGATCGGTGAAAAGGACAAGGCCCTTGTGGTATTCTCTCAGGTTGAAACCCTGACATCCAAGGGTGAGAATTTCGTGATCGCAAAGCTCAAGTCAGCGCGGATCATCATTGAGAAAAACACGGACGAACACGGCAAATTATCCGACAGGACGTTCAACGATGTAATGGATATCTATGAAAACCTTAAAACCACAGAGGAATACAAAGATAAATCTCTGGCCTCACTGGTGAAGGTCAGGATAGCCCAGGCCTATGCCAAGCATGGCCAGTGGGACAAGGCATTGGATACCTACTATGAAGTATGGTTGGGAACACGGCAGAGCGATACGGTCCACCATTATGCCCAGGTAGAGGCCGTAAGAAGCATTATCGAGAGGGTCCGCATCCTGCATCGAGACTCTAAATATGACCAGATCTATGAAATTTATATCCGATACCAAGGCGGTTTTATAAAGGAACTTCAAGACAGCGCCACCTTGTGCATTATCGGAGAAGCATTAAACCGGCTCGGTCAGCTCGATAAAGCCAGGATCGTGCTCGAATTATCCACCAGGGAAGAATCACCATACAAGGAAGTGGCTCTCTATCTTTTGTTTACTATCGACATCAAGCAGGGCAGATACCAGGAGGCCCTTATCTGGAACACGCTCTATCTGAATACCTATCCGAAAGGCAAAGATATTCAGATTATGAAGGACAGAAGGGGCGAGGTGCTCTATAAACTGGGCAGCCTCAAGGATTCATTGACCTATCTCGAAGCTTCGGCCAATAGCGATAGCCCTCTGGCATTGAACTCTCTTTCATATCTTGCAGATGCATACCACAGACTATCAATGAACCAGCAGGAACAGCAGGTATTGGACAGGATCATCTCTTATAATGGTCAAAGGATCTCGCCCATCATCGAGAATACCCTTTACCTGAGGGCAACTCAGTTCAAGGATATGAGGGAACTTGCCAAGGCAAAGTCCCTTTACCAGATGCTGCTTGATACCTACCCAAAGTCTTCGCATACCTACTGGGCTATGTACCATCTCGCTTCAATCTCGTATGCCCTCGGAGATCAGGCCGGGGCCAAGGATCTGCTCACAAACGTCATCAGGCTTAGCAAGGACCCGCTCCTTCTCTCTGCTGCAAGGGTTGCTTCCAATGACATGGATCTCCAGCAAGAACTGAAAATGTACAATTCCGCTAAAAGCCAGCCAAGGGGAAAAAAGTGAGCATGGGAATCGCCATCTTGGATCCAGACAAAGAGACCGTAAACATACTTGCCGAGCTCATTGCAGAGCTGGGCGAGTCACCCTTTCCCTTTGTTGACAAGGATAAATTCTTAGAAGCGATCAACCCAAAGCAACACGGCCTGGCAATCATTTCGGATGATTTCCTCGATGTGATCGAAGGGACCAAACAAGTCTATGATTCTATCGAGATTGTGGCTATCGGTATAAAAGATGGTTCCACATGCCTCAGGGCCGGTGCTGCATATTTCCTGAAAAAACCCTTCCGGGCCGACGAGATGGTGAGCGTGCTTGAAACCCTCATGACCCCAAAGGGAGGGCGGTCTGACGGCAAAGATTCAAGCTTTATCGTGGCCGACCCTTCCATGAGGGGCATCGTGGAGATCATCCGGAAGGTCGCTCCAACCCAGGCCCCTGTGTTCATCCAGGGGGAATCCGGCACCGGCAAGGAGGTTATTGCGAGAAACATCCATGCCTTAAGCAAGCGTAAAAGCGGGCCCTATGTGGGGATAAACCTCGCCGCCATCCCTGAGACGTTGATTGAAAGCGAGCTTTTCGGCTATGAGAAAGGAGCATTTACCGGGGCTTATGCCACTCGGATCGGCAAATTCGAGCAGGCCGACTGCGGGACCATCCTGCTGGATGAGATAACCGAGATCAGCTCGGCCTTACAGGCAAAGCTGCTCAGGGTCTTGCAGGAAAGGCAGATCGACCGCGTGGGCGGGAAGTCTCCCATAAAGGTGGACTTCCGTGTCATCTCCACAACCAACCGGGATATTGAAGAAGAGATTAAGACCTCAAGGTTCAGACACGACCTCTTCTTCCGCCTGAATGTGATCCCCATCAAGGTCCCGCCTTTACGAGCGCGCAGAGAAGACATTATTCCCCTTTCCGCACACTTTATCAGGAAGATCGCTAACCGCGAGGATATGCAGGAAAAAGTTCTCAGTAAGGAGGCAAAAGATTCCCTGTTGAAGTATCCCTGGCCCGGCAATGTCCGTGAGTTGGAGAACGTTATCGAGCGTGCCATGATCCTCACCGAAGGGGATATGATTTCTCTGGAACATATTGCAACGAACAGTGATGACATATCGGTCTCTATGCCCGCCATGGGTGCAACAATCCATGATATGGAAAAAAATCTTATACTATCAACGTTAAAAAGGGTTGACGGCAACAGGACCAAGGCTGCAACACTGCTGGGCATCAGTATACGGACCTTGCGGAATAAACTCAATGAATACACCAAAGGTGGTCAAATTTCTGACGTTGGGCATACCGAGTGCGGCGACTCTGACCCTGAAGAAACCTTGGAAACATGAGACATCGGCCCCTTGGTACGACAATTGCTTTATGATACCTCAGGAGAGTGCTTATGGCCAATATCTTCGGCAAAATCATCTCGGAAGTGACGGAGCATATGAATTACCGCACTTATCGTCAGGAGGTCATATCCGGCAACATCGCCAATGTGGACACCCCCGGCTACAGAGCCAAGGAGGCCCTGTTTGAAAGCGAGCTCGATTCCAAGCTCAAGCTTGCCACAACAAGCCCGCAGCATCTGAAAAAATCGCCCGGGGAAAGTATGTTCAAAACCGTAGACGACCCATTCTCAAGGATCGGGAACGACTCCAACACCGTGGACATCGACCGGGAAATGATGAAGCTCAACGAGAACCAGATCCTCTACAGCGCCTCGGCCGAGATCATCCAGACCAAACTCCAAGAGCTGAAAGACACCATAGGAGGCATCCAATAATGGACCTTTTCACAGCCATGGATATTAGTGCGAGCGGGCTTAGGGCTCAGCGGACCAGGATGAACGTCATCTCAAGCAATCTTGCCAATGCCCATACGACACATACCAATGAAGGCGGCCCCTACAAGCGCAGGGACGTGATCCTGAAAGAGAGCTCCTTCGAAGGCCAGCTTGCAAGCGTCGATGTAGAGGGAATTAAGGCCGATTCCTCCCCGGGTGAACGTCTCTATGACCCGGGTAACCCCGATGCGGACGAGAAAGGGTATGTGACCATGCCCAATGTGAACCTCATGGAGGAGATGGTGAACATGATGAATGCCACAAGGGCCTTTGAAGCCAACACCATCGCCGTGAAGGCGCAGAAAGACATGGCACTGAAGGCACTGCAAATAGGAGGGAAGTAATGCGTATCGACAAGTCTGATTTTACCCTTACAGGTCCCCTTACATCCAATGAAAAACCGAAAGGAAAGGGTCTGGATTTCGTTGATACCCTCACCGATGCCATCAATTCAACGAACAGCCTGATCAAGGAATCCGAGAAAGCGGCCACAGACCTTTCTTCGGGCAAATCTCCCAATATTCATGAGGCCATGATTGCCATGCAGAAAGCGGACATCTCCCTACAGCTCCTCGTGAAGATAACCAGCAAACTCATCGAGGGCTACAACACGTTAAGTAGGTTGACATAGCCATGATAAACTCACTCAAACAACTTCCGGCTAAGTTTACTGCCATGAGCATGGGCCAGAGGTTCGGCCTTCTGGCCGTAATCGGCCTGGCTGCGGCGGTCTTGGTGGTGAGCCTCATGTGGGCCACAGCCCCGAAATATCAGTACCTCTTCACCGACCTGAATGAGCAGGATGCCTCGCTCATCGTCCAGAACCTGAAGGAGAATCGCATCCCCTACCAGCTTACCAAGGGCGGTACCGCAATCATGATCCCGGAGGCCAACGTATACGAGACGCGCTTGTCGCTCGCAGGAAAGGGCCTGCCCAAGGGTGGTGTTGGCAAGGGGTTTGCGCTGTTTGATGAATCGGACTTCTCCCAGTCCGAGTTCGTCCAGAAGATCAATTATCAAAGGGCGTTGCAGAACGAGCTTGCCAATACCATCATGTCCCTTGAAGCCGTCTCTTTTGCTCGAGTCCACATCGCCATGCCCAAGGAGAGCATCTTCATCGAGGATGAGAAGCCGGCCAAGGCCTCTATCGTCATCAAGATCAAGCCCGGCATGCAGATGAACCCTTCCCAGGTCCAGGGCATAGTATACCTTGTTGAAAAAAGCGTGCGGGGACTGGACCCGGAGAATATCAGCATCGTAGACATCAAGGGGAAAGTCCTTTATGAGGGCAAAAAGAATAATGATTCGGTGGCCCTTGCCAGCGACCGTCTTGAATTCAAGCGGGCCATTGAAAACCAACTGCAGGAAAGGGCCCAGAGTCTCCTTGAGAAGATTGTGGGACCCCAGGCAGCCGTAGTGAAGGTAAGTGCGGACGTGAACATGGACATGGTCAAGAGTGTCCAGGATAATTACGACCCCGAGATCCACGTGGTACGCTCCGAAGAGGTCAGAAATCAGTATGCCGGCAAGGAAAAGAATACGCAGGGGGCAGCCGGCACACCATCCAATCTGCCCACGGGAAAGGGAGGACCCGAGGCGATCCCGCCGAACGGGGCATCGGGTGGAGAAAGCATTGTCAGGAATTACGAGATCGGCAGAAACCAGACGGAACACGTCTTCTCTCCCGGGGATGTCAAACGGCTGACGGTATCTGTTGTAGTTGACGGGACATACAAGGCCGACAAGGGGGGCAACAAGCTGTTTGTTCCACGCCAGGCATCCGAACTCAAAGAGATCGAGAACGCGGTGAAGCAGACAGTCGGGTTCAATGCAGACCGTGAAGATCTCATCTCGGTGTCCTGTATGCCCTTTGCCCAGGAGGACACCGACCTGGCAGCGCTTTCCGAAAAGGAAAAGAAGAAAGAATTCATCCTCACCCTGCTCAAGCCGGTCGTGTTCCTCGTCGTAGTGATCCTTGTCCTGCTTTTCATTATCCGGCCCATGCTCAAATGGCTCAAGTCGGTTAGAGTGGTGGATCGGGTACATGCGCACGAAAGGGGTATCACCATGGAAGACCGCGAGCTTCTTGAGGGCGGTGAGGAAGTGCCCCAGCTCGAAGTTGCCCCCAAGAGTGATGAGATGAAGCGGGCGGTCCATGGAAAGCGCAAGGCCATCGAACAAACAGCCC
>JBEKLI010000014.1:0-11251 GCA_050010275.1 Desulfomonilia bacterium
AGTCATATTTAATTATAAGGCTCTTTTGTAATTGGGTAGCTCATATTGAAATTACTAATTCAAACACTGGTCTTAGAATACTAGCAGAAATTAATGATGCTTTTGTCAACGTTAAGGACTCTATAAATACGAAAGAGATACAAAATAAAGTTTCTTCAGCAATAGGATATCCAGCTCTACGGAAAGAACTAAAATCATTTTTGGGCCGCATTGGTGTTGATGATACTTTAGTTTCTGACAATAGAGTTTGGACTATCTTCATAACTAATTTGATAGAAATTATTCGTGATGTACCATTATCCTTTCCCCAGCTATCTAAGTTAGATGCAACCAAACAAAAAATTTACAAGCAAATAGCCCAAAATCCAATTAAGCCTGGTGCTGGTGTAATTTCCATTCAGATATCTCGGATAAATTATGATGCACTTGGAGCAAAAGGGAAAGGTAACCTTATGTGTATACTCATTAAGACAGAGGATACAACAACTACAATTATTCCACTCTTAATTGATGTTAGATTATAAAATGTGAATTAGGAGCCAGATCATTCAAACAGGATCGTATAACCATCACATCCACCGGACGGCTAAAGCCGCCGGTGATGCGTATCGTTAGATGCCATCGAGGTGAGTCATGACGATGAATGAGATCAAAAATGTTCTTCTCTGGTGTGTAGGTCTCAACTATGCAGTTCTATTCATCTGGTTCGGCTTCTTTGTCTTTGCCCATGACTGGATGTACGGATTGCATAGTCGTTGGTTCAAGTTTTCGGTTGAGACCTTTGACGCCATTCATTACGCAGGTCTTGCTGTTTACAAGATCGGCATACTCCTGCTCAATCTGGTGCCCTTGGTTGCTCTCTATTTTGTTTCGTGACGAAGTCACGTATGGCATCTAACATCCCACTGCACAAGGATTCGGGCCACTACGTGGCCTTCACCTGTGAGCGGGTGCGTTAGCCACCAAATAAATATCCTGTGAGAATATGGAGTCCAAAATGATCATAAGAAATGAAACGCATTCAGATATTGAGGCAATATCCGAAGTTACGATAACCGCTTTCCAGAACCTTGCAATAAGCAATCACACAGAGCAATTCATAATAAATGCGTTACGTGCTGCCAATGCGCTGACCATTTCGCTAGTCGCAGAAGTTGATGGAAAAGTGGTAGGCCATATAGCGTTCTCTCCTATAGCAATTTCCGATGGCAGCCTTAATTGGTATGGCCTTGGCCCTATATCTGTCTTGCCAAAATATCAGAAGCAGGGCATTGGAAAATCCCTTATCCTAAAAGGATTATCCTTACTGAAAGACATGGGTGGCCAAGGCTGTGCTCTAGTAGGGGACCCAAACTACTATAAGAGGTTCGGCTTTAAAAATATTCTAGATTTAATTCATGAAGGTATTCCACAAGAAGTCTTTCTTGTCATGCCGTTTGATAAAAAAATACCTCAAGGTACTGTAATATTTCACAAAGGGTTTTTGGCAAATGGCTAACCAGTGCATCCAGACGGATGCGGCAGAGCCGCGCCGCTGGATGCTCACATTCGCTTCTTACATCCCTATTGATAAATTGTCATTATGACGTTATAATGTTAAAGCATCAATAGGAGGTGACGCTATGACGATACAAGCTAAAAGATCGACCATATACCTTGATCCGGATATTCATAAGGCACTGCGACTAAAAGCTGTCGAAACATCCCGGTCAGTATCAGATCTGGTTAACGAAGCCGTCAGAGAATCCCTTGCAGAAGATGCTGAAGATCTTGAAGCATTTGAGAAAAGAGTATCCGAACCTCTGATCAGCTATGATGAAATGCTCAAGAGATTGAAAAAAGATGGCCGCATATAAAATCTTTTTCAAAAGGTCTGTAGAGAAAGATTTTAAGCCAATACCAAAAAAGGATCTCAAGAAAATCCTTGATCGTATTAAGATCCTCGCTGAAGATCCTCGCCCTTCAGGTAGTGAAAAGTTGACAGGCCAAGAAAGGTATCGTGTGCGTCAAGGACTGTATCGCATTGTTTATTCTATCCAAGATAATGAACTGACAGTTTGGATCGTCAAGGTCGGTCATAGGAAAGGTGTCTACCGCTAAAGCGGACAAGCCAATCCTGCGGACGGCTTTCAGCCGCCGCTGACCCGGGCGTTGGGGTACTTGAGAAAGGTAGGTACAAGCTATGCCGGATCGTGATGTCAGTACACTGCACGATATCATGAACTATCAGTATGCGAAGATCATCGCTTGCAGTGCATTCGGCTGCACTAATGGTATAGAGGCGAAAAAGAAACACTATGGGTTCATCAAGAATACATTTCGTGATCTTTCATCCGGCAGGAAGACTTGGTCGGATATAGAACGTGAAGACTGGCAGCTTGTAGAATCGGACAGGGAGTGTGCGTATTGTGGCGAGACGACTGCTCTCGCTCGCGAGCACATAGTCCCTGGGTCACTATTGATCAATGAGCGTTGCCCTATGTGTGACACGATCCAGTCGATACACAACAAAGTATGGGCGTGCAGACGATGTAACTCCGAGAAGGGAACAGAAGGACTTTACTCATTCTACAAAAAACGTTTTCCAATGGAAAAGAAGTTTTTTGATCATATTCCCCCCCCTTGTTGAGAAGAAATATCTCAAGACTGTTTATCAATGCTTGGCGCGATGCACTCAGTGTCTTGATTCAGGCGATATTGACGGTGATAGTGAACTTACCGTACTCGATGTTGATTTTGCGATTAAGCGATTGGGAAAACTCTAAAAAGAGAAACCCCCAAACCAGCGGCTCCAGACGGACGCAGGTTGCCGCCCTCGCCGCTGATGCACATCGCTCGGTGTAAGTTCTTTGAATGTTGCAGAATTTATATCATCCAAGTAATATGGTGCTATGAGTAGAATCGAGAAGCTCATACTTCAGATCTTGAGTGGCACATCTGATGCGAATATTGCGTTTAATGATCTGTGTCAGATTCTTATCCATTTCGGTTTTGAAGAAAGAACAAAAGGGAGTCACCACATATTTAGAAAGTCTGGCATTGAAGAGAAAATAAACTTGCAAAAAGATGATAATAAAGCGAAGCCTTATCAAGTAAAGCAAGTCCGGGCCGTTATTCTTAAATATAAGCTCGGGGGAGAAAAGTAATGGATAGGTACGAGGTAATCATATACTGGAGCGAAGAAGATCAGGCATATATTGCCGAAGTACCAGAACTTCCAGGTTGTGTTGCTCATGGTGATTCATATGAGTCGGCGTTGGCCAATGCAAAGCATGCTATAGCTCTCTGGATAGAAACAGCAAAAGAATTTAATGATCCGATCCCTTCCCCTAAAGGCCGTCGCCTTGCCTATGCATGACATGCGGTAACACCGAACAATTCCCTGCACTGGCCCGCTCACAAGCTCGCGGCTAGTGAGTTCTATCGTTGGGCCTCTCACACATCTGTAACAATACCAAGCATTGACAACCTGTAGCCATTAGGATACGTTTTAACATGATGGAGATCTGTCATGACTAAAACTACTACTACTCGCTACGATGTCGCCGAACACCTTCGTACCCCGGAAGAAATGGCTGCCTACCTGGAAGCTTGCCTTGAAGAGGCAGACGGAGATGCTGCTTTCATTGCCAAGGCTCTCGGCGATATTGCCCGTGCCAAGGGCATGTCTCAGGTGGCACGTGATGCCGGCCTCTCCCGCGAAAGTCTTTACAAGGCCCTCTCCGGAGAACGGAGCCCTGGCTTCGACACAATTCTCAAAGTCCTCGGGGCACTAGGTTTGAAATTGCATGCTAAAGCAGTTCTTGTGGCTGGCTCAAAGGCCCGACGAGGCGCTCCGGCCAACGCTCGTACCTCGCGTGGCTGAGCTCCACCGTTAGACGAAGCAGAATTATAATAATACCATTATTAGATGAGTACTTATGGATGTTCTTAAAAAAATATTAAATGGCTTATTAATGGCCTTATTTGTCGAAGCTATTTTATTTACACCTTTCCTTTTTATGATTTTAATCGACGGCATTATAATTAAAGGAGATGTATTTGGCACCATGTTAGGTACATGGAAATATACAGTCCCTTTCTTGGTAGCCCTAATTCCTTACATTATCGTGAAGAAAACAAAACCAAATATTACACCAAGTACATTTAATATTGCTCTGATGTTAATGGTATTAGTTGCTGGCAGTTGCTTTCTTGTATATTTTTCAGGACTAATTTTAATAAGCTGTGCAGGACATCCACCCTATTGAGGTTGGGATATTAAAACGCCTAACAAGCACATCCAGGTGGACCGCCAGGGCCGTACGGCCGGGCAAGGTTAAACGCTTATCTAACTCTGGCGGCCGCTGATGCGCACCGTTGGGTCAAAGGAAGGAGATAAGAGGATGTTCAGAAGGACAGTGTGTTTTGCAGTCATTGGACTTGTCCTTGGTACTGCTGCTGTCATGGCTGACGAATCTGGTAGCCAAAAGGCTGCAATTGCTTCAGCAGAAGAATGGCTCGGCATTGTTGATGAAGGTAAATATATTGAGAGCTGGAAGGAATCGTCTGAATATTTTCAGCAAGCCATCAAACAGGATCAGTGGGAACAAGCAGTTCAGGGGGTACGGAAGCCCCTCGGCAAATTGGTTTCAAGGAAAGTGATGAGTGCATCATACAGAACGTCTCTCCCGGGAGCACCCGATGGGCAGTATGTGGTAATCAGATTCAACACCTCGTTCGAGAATAAAAAAACAGCTATTGAGACAGTTACTCCGAAGATGGACAAAGATGGGATGTGGAGGGTGTCCGGTTACTACATCAAATGAAGACCCGACAATGGCATCCAGGTGTACGCAGGCTGCCGCCCGCACCGCTTTAGCTTTCACGTTCGGCATTGCGATTCGAGGCTAAGATGTTTGAACGAAAACATGAAAACCTTGCTCCGATATCAGTTTTTGTCAGAAGGATGGCCGCGTCTGTTGTAATGGCAGGCATTTTGATTACAGTTGCTTTATTCATCGGTATCACAGGCTATCATTGGATAGCGGGATTTAATTGGGTTGATTCTCTTTTAGAGGCGTCTATGATTTTTGGCGGAACATTATCATACAAGATTATATTTCTCGTATCTCACTAACAGGAGAATCAGCAATGGATTTACAACAGAAAGTAGCCTTGATCACCGGAGCTTCATCCGGAATAGGAAAAGCAGTCGCATTGGCACTTAGTCATAAACAAAATCGTATTGTCATTACCGCCCGTCGAAAAGAATTATTGTCGAATGTAGCAGAAAACATTCAAATGAACGGTAGTGAAGCTTTGGCAATCCCTGGAGACGCGCTGGACGAGCAACAAGCGGCAAGGACCGTTCAGGAGACAGTTTCTCGATTTGGTCGAATAGACATCGCACTACTCAATGTCGGTGCCGGGCCTGCGCTCAACACCGCAAATGCCTCCCCTCATGATATAAAACAAAACATGGAAGTGAATTATAATTCGATGATTAATTTCTTCTGTCCACTGGTACGTCAGATGAAAACACAGAGTTCGGGTGGAGTTATCGCCAATACCAACTCACTCGCAGGATTCTTAGGACTTCCCATGCAAGGGCAATATTCAGCTGCGAAAGCAGCATGCCGCATCTTTTTAGATACTGCGAGAATTGAGTTGAAACCTTTTCATATCAGGGTACTTACCATTTGCCCTGGTTTTGTGAATACAGAGAAAAATAAGAAAGATGGAATTCCCAAGCCTTTTTCAATGAGTGAAGAAGAAGCTGCAAAACACATCTTAAAGGCTCTGCAGTTGGAAATAAAAGAGTATCTGTTTCCTCTTTCTTTGAAGACAGGAATTATATTGGGAAGGGTTCTCCCGCAATTTGTTACGAATAAAATTCTCTCTAAATTTCTCCCTTCTGAGTATTAATAAATACTGGAAGGAAGGGCCTTTCAATGAAACCAAAGAAGTTATTGTTGGTTATTATCACATCCTTGCCGAAGACTTGGGCGATGCTATTGCCATCGCAAAAGGGAACCCCGAATTTGAATATGGAACAACTGCAAGAATTGAGGTTCGACCTATAAAAATGAAGGAAGAGGACACAGGTTTTGTCTACCCGAATATTCATAAACAACGTTGATATCAGCCAATGGCAAGGAGCCCCTCTATGAACGCACAATCTGAAAAACCCGGAACCGGTGAGGGCCACGGGCATGGACTGTCAGAGTGTTCCCACACATTGCCGCCCGTCGGTACTCTCCAGTGGGAGCGTGCTGGAGGGCCGCCCCTCTCCTTTGGCCAGAAGCTGAGCCTGCTTGGCGGGGCAGGCGCAGTGGTCCTGATGGATCTCGGGCCGCGGCTTAAGTGGCTGCTCAGCAGGTGGGGGATGCTGACCGCCGGCAAGCTGCCGGAGAAGATCGATCTCTCGGCCTGGGCGCCACCGGACACACGGGCGGCCCGCGATGCTGAGAACTACCTCCGGGAGGTGTCGAGCGGCCCGATGATCAACCACAGCCTGCGCACGTATTACTTCTCGGGGATCATGTACTCTCTGAGCGGTGTGAGGCTCTCCATCGACAGAGAGGCGCTGTACGTCGCAGCCGTGCTGCACGATGTCGGTCTTTTCCAGGCCTCGCCTCCGGCGAACGAGCACTGCTTCTCCGTGGGCAGTGCCAGAGAGGCCAGGCGCATCGCCAGGGACGCAGGCTGGGACGAGGCGCGGCAGGACCGCATCGCCGTGGCTATCACCACGAACCTTAACCCCTTTGTCCCGCTCGATGAGTTCGGGCCCGAGGCGCACTTCATGAGTGTCGGCGGGCTGGTGGAGGTCATTGCCCAGGAATGGAACGTGCACCCGGCGAACGTGACCGAACTCCTCAAGCGCTTCCCGCGCGAGGGATTTGCTGCAGAAACCGTTAGGCGCGTCCGGCACGAGGCGAAGCAGAACCCGGGCAGCCGCTTCGCGTGCCTCAACCCTATGTTCACAACCATGGTCCGGCTGACCACGTTCAGCACGGAATAGAAGCAATAAACCTTGCCGGCCATCGATCAGCCGGTGACCCTAAGAATCAGGGTCAGAGACGTTTTTTCATAGGTGATAGCAAATGGATGATCTTACTATCCGGAATATAGAGCCGACTGATTATCAGCCTGTCATCTCTGTGCTGAATGACTGGTGGGGCGGTCGGAATATGAGTGACATGCTCCCGAAACTCTTCTTTGTTCACTTCCGTGAGACAAGCTTTGCGGCTGAAAGTGAAGGAAAGATCGTCGGGTTCCTCATAGGTTTTTTATCACAGACTTTTCCGGATCAGGCTTATATCCACTTTGCCGGGGTTCACCCCGATTATCGAAGGAGAGGATTAGCGGGCAATCTCTACGGGCATTTTTTTGAGATTGCCCGGAACCATGACTGCAGGGTCGTCCACTGCGTAACCTCACCGGTTAACAAAGCTTCAATCGCATTTCACCTTCGGATGGGGTTCAGCATTGAACCGGGAGACAAGATCATCGAGGGTATTCCGGTTGTTGAGAACTATGACGGGTACGGTGGCGACCGGGTCTTGTTCGCAAAATTGCTCGGCGCATGACAAGCGCATCCACGCGGGCGCGGGCTGCCCCCCGCGCGGCTGATGATGCGTGCCGTTAGAGCCTTCACCAACAAATGATAGAGTCAATAAGTCACATTACTTTCATCGTCAAAGATGTTGAAAGAACGGGGCATTTCCTGCGATCGATCTTCGATGCCGAAGAGGTCTATGATAGTGCGAGGAAGAACTTTTCAATTTCGTACGAGAAGTTCTTTATTATCGGGGGTACTTGGATAGCGGTTATGCAAGGTGAGCCATTGTTGGAGCGTTCTTATAACCATGTTGCATTCAAGATATCCGACTCTGAGTTTGACGAGTATGTATCAAGAGTGAAGCAACTTGGGATCGAGGTACAACCAGGTCGTGACCGGGTTAGTGGTGAAGCCCGGTCAATATATTTCTATGATTACGACAACCATCTCTTTGAGCTGCACACCGGTACGCTTCATGAAAGGCTAGTGCATTATTCCAAAGGGTAAAAAAAACTCTGACAAAGGTCTGCGGACGGCTACAGCCGACGGTGATGCGTGTCGAAAATACGTCTTAATAGCTTCAATTGACCCATTACCTAAAGGTTTGTTATATGGACACCATGAAGCCATCCAACACTGCCAGGACCATACAGCCTTTTCTGGTCATGGATGTCATGGAAAAGGCGAACACCCTTGCTGCGTCCGGCCGGGACATCATCCACCTGGAGGTGGGTGAGCCTGATTTCGACACCCCGGAGTGCATACGCATGGCAGCGGCGAATGCCATGCATCAGGGCAGGACCCACTATACCGACTCGCTCGGCATCCCGGAGCTGAGGAATGCCCTCAAAGAACATTATGAAAAGACCTACCACGTTCGTATCGATGAGAATTGTATCGTGGTGACTGCAGGCTCCTCTCCCGCACTCCTCATGGCCATATCCTGCCTGGTGGATGCGGGTGACGAGGTCATGATGACCGACCCGTACTATGCCTGCTACCCGAACTTCGTCAAGGTCTTAGGCGCGAAACCCCGCCTCATCCGCACGGGAAGTTCGGACAGATTCCAGCTGGACCCCGGAAAGGTAAAACGGAACATAACCAGCGTCACGAAAGCCCTGCTCATCAACTCACCGGCAAACCCTACGGGTATCTGCCTGGACGCCGATCACCTGAAGGCTTTAAGCGGGCTGCCCATCCCCATCATATCCGACGAGATCTACCACGGGCTGGTCTATGCCGGGCAGCAGCACACCATACTCGAATTTACGGACAATGCGATTGTGATCAACGGATTCTCCAAGGCCTATGCCATGACAGGCTGGAGGCTCGGCTGGGCGGTCTTCCCCAGAGAACTCATCCGAACGGCCCAGAAGATCCAGCAGAACCTAATGATCTGCGCCCCGTCCATTGCCCAGTGGGGCGGCGTCGCCGCACTTACCAAGGCCGGCACGGATGTAAAGAACATGCATCAGACCTTTGCCCGGCGAAGGAAGGTCATGCTCTCCGAGATGGCGAAGTTCGGCTTCAACCTGGAGGTGGAGCCCACGGGTGCATTTTATGTGCTCGTGAATATGGGTGCATACACAAATGACTCCCGCTCCTTTGCAATGGAAATCCTGGAGCATACCGGTGTCGGGGTGACCCCGGGTATCGATTTCGGGCCCGGTGCAGAAGGCTACATCCGGTTCTCCTATGCCAACTCGGAAAAGAACATCGTGGAAGGCATCTCCCGTGTTGCCTCATATTTGAAAAGCCTATGAAGGTGAAGATCCGGGACGCCGCATTTGCAGGGGTCTTTCCCCACCATAGTGCAGGCTTGCCTCAGTATGCCATTGCAGGCAGGTCGAACGTGGGCAAGTCTTCGCTGATCAACAAGCTGCTGAACAGGAAGTCGCTCGTGAGGACGAGCAAGGTGCCGGGCAAGACCAGGGCCGTGAACCTTTTCAAGGTCGACCTGGTGGACCTTCCTTCCCTATACCTTGTCGACCTGCCGGGATATGGCTATGCCAAGGTTTCCAGGACCATCAGTCATGAGTGGAAAGAGCTGATTGCCAAATACTTCTCGAACAATCATGAACTCAAGCTTGTCATGCTGCTCGTGGACATCCGAAGGGATCTTCAAGATGAGGAACGCCTGCTCATAGACCTCATCAATAAAACCAAGGCCAAAATCGTGCTTGTAGCCACCAAGACCGATAAGCTGGGTTATGCTCAGATGCTCAAACGCACATCGGAGCTTTCAAGGCAGTGCGGTTTGACCCCGGTTATCACCTCGTCTGCAACCGGAGACGGCATGGAAGAACTCTGGGGGCTCATCGTCGGTTCCCTGTAGTCGCTTTACGCATTTGTGAGCCCAAAGGGCTTCAATGCAGTTCAATGACTGGTACACCCACGGTCCGTAAGCCCAATATTTCTATTTACACCCATTAGCGTTGTGCTATTATCTGAAAAATCATGCGTGATACTTCCTTTACCATAGACATCCAATCTTTTCTCCCCATCATCCTGCTCCTTCTCTTTCTGGTGATCCCCTATATGCTGAAAAATCTCGGCCGCTACACATCAGCCGGTAAAAACCTCGACAGGTTTCCGGAAAAACCCAGGGACAGCATGCACCCCGAGACCATGAGCGACTACCTCGAAGAGCCTCCTGTCAGGACTGACTATGAGCGGGTTACCAAGGATTCAGTCTCCAGTAAACCAATCACCCCTAAATGGTTCTGAACAAGAAACCCACCAAGGACGCCTGGCGTTTCATCTTAGGTATCAGCATCATCGCAGCATCCATCTATGCGTTCTATATCGGGACCGCCTTGAGGAACTCCCCGGAGCTCTTCCTCAAGCCCCAATCCATTAAGGTGAAAGCTTTTCCCTGTACATCCGTCACCTCGGAAGGGCTTACTGCCTGCATCCCTTCCGGGATCGAATTCTTAGCCGGGGGAGGCGGGATTGAGCTCTTTTCCAGCAAGGACCGGATAAGGGGGTCGATAAAAATCATACAAGTGCTTCCTCAGGAGCGTGGATGGAGGGCATCCCTGAAGAGACCCTTCATGAAGATGTTCATCGGAAATGTCGATACGATCGGCACCTTTGAACTCATGGTCTTGATCCTCCAGCACCGATACAGCCCCACGCTCATGGGGGCAAAGGCCGCACTTATCCCGCCCTGGATGAAAAACACTAAAGGTGCACATATCCTTATCTTGAAGGAAGAACGGGGCCTTATATTCTATACCCCGGGGCAGTCGTTGGGGCTCTTGTTCAAAAAGGGCTCAACCGTATTGATGTCTATGAACGGACAGATCCCGCCTTCGATCACGGCCGGGATCATGTCCTCGATAAGCCTTACTACACCGGTAAGACCAAAAACGGGATCGAAGGGTTCTTCATGAACTTCTCCGCATAGTCGCTCCTGAATCCGGCCAGGGCCCCTTTGTTGACCTCGTGGCCGATTATGAGCAATTCGATACCCTTGTCCTTGATCACCTTGCTGATCACTTCAATGGGAATCCCCCTCATGATCAGCCGGTGTTTCGTATCTATCGCATCGTCCCCTACCTGGCTGCAGATCGAATACATCTTGTCTCTGGCTGCCTTTATCACTTCTTCTTCGAGCTTGTCCGTATTGATGTGGGGGACGTAGAAGCCTGCGGCACTCTTGATGTCGGTTACGGTGTGGAGAACAAAGAGCTCCGAATCGATAAG
>JBEKLI010000015.1:0-11161 GCA_050010275.1 Desulfomonilia bacterium
CCTGTCGGCCTGGCCATCGAGATGATCCATACCTTCAGCCTCATTCATGACGACCTGCCCGCCCTTGACAATGACGACCTGAGGAGGGGCATGCCCACATGCCACAAAAAATTTGGTGAGGCCACTGCCATCCTGGCAGGAGATGCATTGATCTTCCAGGCACTGGCCGTAATCTGCACAAGCTCATATTCTCCTCAGATCAAGGTGGACCTGTGCACTGCTTTTGCCGATGTTTGCGGTACCGCAGGTCTGGTCCAGGGGGAATATGAGGATGTCATGGCCGAGGGAAGGGACGTGGATCTTTCTAAAATCGAAGAGATCTACACCCAAAAAACCTCACGCCTTTTTGAGATGTGTATGTATGCAGGTGCACGCGTAGCCTGCGATGACAAGGCCCTGATCGGGTCCCTGGCAGGCTTCGGCACCCACCTCGGGCTTGCATTCCAGGCCATTGATGATATCCTGGACGTGACATCCGACAGCCGGACACTGGGAAAGAGTGCGGGCAAGGACCTGGTCCAGAGCAAGGCCACCGTGGTGAAGGCCCTTGGCCTCGATGCGGCGCGTACATGGGCGCAAACCTCCACCTTAAAGGCCATAAAAACGCTTGACGGCCTGAGGGACGATCAGGCCAAGACCCTTAAGGGGCTTGCCTCGTGGATGCTCAAGCGGGTGATGTGACTATGGGAATCCTTGAAAATATTTCAGCACCTTCAGACTTAAAGCAGCTCAGCATAAGCCAGCTTGAGACGCTGGGCAAAGAGGTCAGGGAATTTATCATAGAGTGCGTGAGCCGCACCGGGGGCCACCTGGCATCGAGCCTCGGGACCGTTGAACTCACCCTTGCCATGCACTATGTCTTCAACACCCCCATGGACAAAATCCTGTGGGACGTGGGCCATCAGGGTTACACTCACAAAATCATTACCGGCAGGCGGGACGCATTCCCCACCTTAAGGCAGCACGGGGGCTTAAGCCCGTTCATGAACCCCGCCGAGAGCCCTTACGATGCCTTCATCTCGGGCCATACCGGAAACGCCCTGCCTGCGGCAAGCGGCATCTGCGAGACACTGGCCAAGGCCGAGAGTAAAAACCGTGTGATAGCCGTAATAGGAGACGGGTCGCTGTCCAACGGACTCACCTTCGAAGGCCTTAATTTTGTGGGTATGAGGAAGCAGAACCTCATCGTAGTCCTCAACGACAACACCATGTTCATATCCAAGCGTGTCGGGGCAGTGGCGGATTATCTGAGCAGGATCATGACATCACAGCGTGTCCGGGACGTGAAAGACGGCATTAAGCAGACACTCAAACGCATCCCCTTGGGCGGCAACGCCATCTATAAGGCTGCCAAACTCATCGAGGGGAACCTCAAAGGCGTAGTAACCGAGGGGCTGCTCTTTGAGGAGATGGGGTTCAGGTATGTGGGCCCCATTGACGGTCATAACATGGCGCACCTGGTGGAGGCATTCCGGAACATTGCCGCCATGGATGAGCCCATCCTCCTTCACGTAATAACCCAGAAGGGCCGCGGATACCATCCGGCAGTGAAGGACCCGGAGCACTACCATGGCGTTGGAAGTTTTGATCTGGAAAATGGCGACGGACCGAAGGCCTCCCCCGAGCCGACTTATTCCGACGTCTTCGGCCGCACCCTTATCCGGCTTGCCAAGAGGGATCCCCGGATCATCGCCTTAAGTGCTGCTATGACTACGGGCACAGGGCTGAAAGAATTCGCCAGACGATTTCCGGAACGGTTTTATGATGTGGGTATTGCGGAAGGCCATGCCGTGACCATGGCAGCAGCCATGTCACTGTTCGGCCTGAGGCCGGTGGTGGCCATCTACTCCACCTTTCTCCAACGCGGCTTCGACTCCATCATCCATGACGTGGCGCTGCAGAACGCACCGGTCATCTTAGCCATCGATAGGGCAGGTCTCGTGGGCCCCGACGGCCCCACGCATCATGGCACCTTTGACCTTGCCTACCTGCGGAGCATCCCCAATATGACAATCATGGTGCCAAGAGACCAGCTCATGCTGGAGAAGATGCTCGAACACGGCTTAAGTCTCCACAGGCCTGTTGCCATCAGGTACCCCAGGGACAAGGTCATTGACTCTCCCATGAAGGCAGCCAGGTTGAAACTGGGCAGATCGGAGGTCCTTAAGAGGGGCACAAAGGCTGTCGTCTTCTGTGCAGGCCCCTTATGTTACACTGCCCTGGAAGCGGTAAAAGATCTGGATGATGTTGCGGTGGTCGACCTTGTCTTTGCCAAACCGCTCGATGTGAAAACCATCAGAGGCCAGGTGATTTCCTGTGGCGGCAGGTTTGTAGTGGTAGAAGACGGGTGTGTCCATGGAGGCATCGGGTCGGCCATCCTTGAGGCCCTTCATGACATGGATATACCGCTCAAGTTCAGGCTCATCGGCATACCCGACAGGTTCATTGAACACGGATCATTGAGCGATCTTAAAAAGGTCGTTGGTCTGGATGAAAAAGGCATCCAGAAGGTCATCAGGGATATCATATGAAGATGCGCCTGGACAAGCTTTTGGTGGAGAAAGGCCTGGCAGAGACCCGCTCCAAGGCGCTTGGCATTATCATGGCAGGCCAGGTCCTGGTGGACGGCAAGGCCGTAACCAAGGCCGGCACAGCCATCGAATATGATTCCTCTGTCTCGATAAAGCCTTATAACACCTTTGTAAGCAGGGGGGCGCTGAAGCTCCGTGCCGCGCTGGATGCATTTTCCGTGGATGTGAAGGACATGGTCGCCCTCGATATCGGATCGTCTACAGGCGGATTTACCGATGTCATGCTGAAAAGGGGTGCGAAGAAGGTGTATGCAGTGGATGTGGGCCACGGACAGCTCCACTGGAGGCTGAGGACCGATCCGCGGGTGGTCTGTCTGGAAGGCGTCAACGCGCGCATGATCGGTCGCGAACATATCCCCGAGCCATGCGATATGGCAACCTTTGATGTATCGTTCATCTCTTTAAGGCTGGTCATCCCGCCGGTACTCGATCTCTTGAAGAGCGAAGCGCACATCATCGCCCTTATCAAGCCCCAGTTCGAAGCAGGGAGACTTCAGGTAGGCAAAGGCGGTGTGATCAGGGACCTTCAGGTACATGAGGCGATCGTCAGGGACCTCTCGGCCTTCCTGGAAGATTGTGCACTTCAGGTGAGCGGGGTCATCCCCTCTCCTATCAAGGGTGCCAAGGGAAACCAGGAATATCTCATCCATGCAATGAGGAAGGCCCTGTAATGAAGATCACCATCGCCCACCATGCGGGTTTCTGTTTCGGGGTACGCCGCGCCATCGACATCACCTTCAAGGTGAGGCAGAATGACCCTGGGAAGAGGATTTACACGCTGGGCCAGATCATCCACAACCCCCAGGTCATTGACGCGCTGACCAAGCGGGGGATCGGGATCGTCCACGACATCGACGATCCGAAGTTGAAGCCCGGAGACATCGCCATCGTACGGGCCCATGGCATTTCACCGGATAATAAGGCCGCCCTTACAGTGCGCGGTGTCGAGGTCATCGACGCTGCATGCCCCATGGTGCTCAAGCTGCATACCGTCATCAAGAAGGCCACCAAGACCGCAGACCTCATTGCCATCGTCGGCGACAAGGACCATCCTGAGATGGATGCCCACATGGGTGTTGCCGGGGATAAGGGGATCATCATCCAAACCCTGGATGATGCGAAAAAGGTCCCCCGGGTAAAAAGACTTGCCGTAGTGGCGCAGACCACTTTTGATGTGGCCCTTTACAAGGAGATAATAGACATTTTGCGGGACAAGGCCGATATCCTGGATGTATCGGATACCATCTGCCGCTCTACAGTGGACCGCCAGAGCGAGGTGAGGGAGCTCGCCAAAGACCACGACACCTTCATAGTCATCGGCGGCAGGACATCGGCCAACACCAAGCGTCTGGCCGAGATCGCGGCCAAAGAAAACCGCTATGTCATCAAGATAGAATCACCGGATCAGCTCGAGGGCATAAACCGCTCCCAGATGAACAAGGTCGCCGTCATCGCCGGGGCATCAACACCTCACTGGGTGATCGAGGAGTGCATCGACGCGCTCAAGAGCATCCATGCGTCCTCAGGCATCGAAGGTATCATGTTGGATACCTTGGCCGAGTCGCCGCTGTTGCCCTCGCTGGGCTGTCTCGGAGTCGCCATGGTGGCGCTTGTTTTCTCCGGACAGGCATACCGGTGGGATGTGCTGCTTGCCGTCTTCTTCCTGGCATTCTCTTCAACGGCGCGCACCAAGAGACAGCGGCAGTGGCCCACCTGGGCCATCTCAACGGGAATCGCCTTATCGATCAGCCTGCTGGCGAATGGATTTACGGGCGCCCTTATTATCATCGGGGCCTCGCTGTTAAGGCCTTTGCTGGATGTGGCCGGCGTGCAGGATTACCTGAAGAGCCTCTACGGCGCCGCCATTTTCATCCTCACCTGCATAGTAGTACCGTTGCTCCTCACCCGCACGGCAGTTCAGCCGAATATCGGCCTGCTCACAGCCTATGTGGCCACCCATTACCTTACCGTCGAGATCCTGCTCGGACTCAAGAACATGGAGAAAGACGCCATCATGGGACGCATGAGCCTTGCCAGGTACATAAACGAGGACAAGGCAACCATGCTGCTGGAATACACCATCATGGGCCTGGCACTCGTCCTCTTCCTGAGCTTCCCCCTGAAGGCCGCCCCGGCGATTGTCTATGGCCTTCTGCCGCCGCTTTTTTTCCTGGCCAAGGGGATCGACTTTTATACGGAACAGACCATATTCGACAACCGCATGTACACGATCTATGTAATGGGGCTGTGGGCCATTGTTCCGGCCATGGGCCTGCTGTGGATGGCAACCATGATGTAGTGATCAGTGAAAAAAGGAAGTGAATGGTAAATAGTGTCATACGCGAAAAACTCTTTAATCATCGACATAACGCCGCAAGGGATCTTTGCCCGGTTACTCTACGATTAAATCTTAGCTACGAGAAATGAGGCGTACTACTGTTCCTCATTCCCACCGGAAGACCCACTCTCAATCTCGCTTAAGACCTTTATGATCTCTGCCTCGGTGGCCTTAAGCTTGTCTCGCAAGGAGCGGATCTTCTGTGCAGCTGACTTGACAGCCTCCTCAAGTTCGTCGATGGGGATCTCACCCCTGTTCATCCGTTCCAGCATGTCCTCGAGTTCGCGCAATACGTCTGAATATCCCTTGGCTTTTTTCATCTTTATCACGGCTCCTTGTCGTATACTACAGAATGGACCTTTCCTTTCATGAGCACGCTCACGATCCTCTCGTTTATGGCTGCATCATTCGCGTCACACAGTACCTTTCCGTCTCTGCCTAAAGTGATGCTGTAGCCTCTCCGGAGGGTTACCTCCGGTCTCATCTGATCGAGGTCTCTCTCATAGCGGTCCAGGGCTTTAAGGCTTTCAGCAATGTCGAGAGAAATTTCTTTGAGCATGAGGGCATGATGGTGCTCCAGGTTATAGCCCATGTGTTTGAGGAGAGAAGTTGAATTCAATTTCATGGTGAGTATGGCGTGGTCAAGGGTCGATGCCTGGTCATGAATGCATGATGTTGCCTGATGGGTGAATGCAGAGAGGACCTTCAAGAGGCGCCTGTCATGCAAAGCGATAAGGTTGGAGCCCCTTCTCAGCAATGAGGATGCGGTAGCCTCCAAGGAGGACCGGGCCTTTGAGGAAAATCTCTGGATAACCAGGGCGAGTCGTGATGCAATCATGCTTATGCCCTGCGAGGATGTGTCGAGTGCTTTGCCCGCAGCAAGGGCCACTCCGGCAGAGGCATCTTCCAAAAAGTCCCATATGGCATCTATATGTGAAACAAAGAATCGTGCAGTGTCTGTAGGGGTGACGAAATATCTGTGCGCCGCCATATCCGCCACCGACAGGTCGATCTCATGGCCGATGCCCGTGATAACCGGTTTGGGGCTTGTGGCGATTGCGCGACAAATAGTGATGTCATCGAATACGAAGAGATCTGTCTTGGCGCCTCCGCCTCTGATAATGACGATCGTGTCCACACCCGAATCTTTTTCAAGGGTCTTTATGCCTTTGGAGACCTCACGCACCGCGCTTTCGCCCTGCATGTGCGCATCAAAGAGTGTGATACGGAATGCATATCCGCTCTTTAAGATAATGCTCGTGAAGTCCTGAAATGCGGCAGAGCCCCGGGAGGTGATGAGCCCGATATTCAGGGGGATTGCAGGTAGTTTAAGGGCCTTATTCCTCTCCATGAGGCTCTCTGCACGAAGGGTCTCTATAGTCTGTGCCCTGCGCCGTGCAATGGCGCCGAAGGTATAACTCGGATCGATCTCGATGACAATGAGCTGGTAGCGGCCTTCTTTGACAAAGAGATCCACCCGGGCCTTAAGTTTTATCTCGATTCCGCTTGCCAGTTCGAAGTCTTTCAGCCCAATCATGGTGAGTGAGCGTTGCCAGGCCGCATATGAGCCTCTGAAAAAGGCGCAGCTCACCTTTGCAATATACTGCTCTGTCACGGTAGCGGCCTTCTCCACGAGGTCGAAGTAGATATGCCCGGATTTTGCATGGACCTTCAACCCGTGGATCTCCCCGACTACCCATACATCGGGCCCCAAGCATGAACTCAAGGCCTCCCGGGCGCGCTCGTTCAATTCACTGACTCTAAGGCAGGTCACATCATAGGCCATAGCAGAAAGGACTATAGCAGATCAAGTAACCATACATAATCAACTCGCCGTTATCCTGTTATTGACATGCATTTTCACCAAGGGTACATGACGTAGAGAACAAACGAGGAGATGCACATGGAGTACCAGTTCATCAAGGCAGATGTGAGAGATAGGATCGCCTTTATCGAGATGGACCGCAAGCGCGAGCTCAATGCGCTCTCTTATGGGATGATGAAGGAGATCCATCAGGTGTTCTCCCAATTCCTCCATGAATCTTCCGAGATCAGGCTCATCGTCTTGACCGGGGGGATCGAGTGCTTCTCGGCAGGCATAGACCTGAAGGAGGCGCCTCATTTTACTACCGAACAGGCAGCGAATTATTTCAGGCTTGCCGTAGAGGTATATTCCTTGCTGCTTGACCAGGATAAGATCCTCATCACCGCTGTCAGCGGCATCGCCTTTGGGGGCGGGTTCAACCTCGCGCTCATGGGAGACATGATCATTGCATCCGAGAGCGCCATCTTCGCCCACCCCGAGATCAAGTACGGATTCAATCCCCTGCTCACCCCGCTGGTCTCCCGCATAGGTATTGCCAGGGCCAAGGATCTGGCCTTGAGTGGTGATCCCATCGGTGCACGGGAGGCCCATGCAATAGGTCTTGTAAACAGGGTGGTGGAGCCGGAGCGCTTCAGGGAAGAGGTCCTGACCTGTGCCCAAGAGCTTGTGAGCAGATCGCCGGAAGTGGTCAAGGCCGTCAAGAGAAGTCTGGATGTAGTAAGCAGGCTCGATGCCAAGGCGGCGCTCGAATATGAGTTGGAGATGACCGCCATGCTCTTCAACATCCGCGGGGACATCCGCGATAAGATGAAGGACGTCATCAAGCACAAAGGGCATGGAGAAAACTAAGTACGTTGAGCCGATCCGGTTTTAACCCCTCCCGTCTGTACGGCATCCTGTTCGCTCATTACGGCCCTTCAGGATGGTGGCCCGGAGAGACCCCCTTCGAAGTGATGGTCGGCGCGGTTCTCACACAGAATACTGCCTGGACCAATGTGGAAAAGGCCATTATTAACCTCAAGGCAGCGGGCCTCATGGACATGTCCGCTGTTCATAGTGCCGATGAGCCATACCTGGCCTCGCTTCTGAAGCCTTCAGGATACTACAATGTCAAGACCTCACGCCTCAAGAACCTTGTTCGCATGATTATGTCCTTCCATGCCGGGGACCTGGATAGGCTTTTTTCTCTGGAACCGGATGTGTTACGCGCGGAACTGCTGGAAGTGAGCGGTATCGGCAAGGAGACCGCCGACAGCATTTGCTGCTATGCCGCGGGCAAGTGTATCTTCGTAGTGGATGCCTACACGAAGCGCATGCTCGGCAGGCACCACATCGTCGATGAGCATGCTACTTATGATGAGATCCGGGCCATCTTCGAGGCGGGTTTGCCCCGGGAGCCGGACATATACAAAGACCTCCATGCCCACATTGTATTCATCGGCAAGGACTACTGCAGGACCAGACAGCCCCGTTGCGATGCCTGCCCGCTGAATGGGCGGTTGTGATGGAAGACTTCGACATCATCGTAGTGGGCGGAGGACATGCAGGGGTGGAGGCGGCCCTGGCTGCGCATAGACTCGGACTGAATGTCGCCCTGTTCACCCTCAATATGGACACCGTGGGCAGGATGCCATGCAGCCCTTCCATCGGCGGGCTTGCCAAGAGCCACCTGGTCAAGGAGGTCGACGCGTTGGGCGGCATCATGGCAGAAGTGGCGGATGAAACAGCCATCCAGTACCGCGTTCTCAACACCAAGAAGGGTCCGGCTGTGAGGGCCACCAGAACCCAGAATGACCGGAGGATGTACGAGGCCGCGATTAAGACGAGGGTGGAGGACTCGGGTATCCATATCCGCCAGGCGCGCATTGATGCTGTTGAAGTTAAAAATGGCCGCATCACGGGTGTCAGGGACCGCACCGGCACGGTCTATGGTGCCAAGGCCGTGATCATCACTGCCGGCACTTTTCTCTCAGGGCTTATACACATCGGTCAGATACGCATACCTGCCGGCAGGGCAGGCGAGGAAGGATCCTACGAGCTCTCGGAGTCGCTCAAGACCTTGGGATTCTCCCTGGGAAGGCTCAAGACCGGCACTCCCCCCAGGCTACACCGAGATACGATTGACCTCTCCGCCCTCCAAAAACAGGACCCGGAGGCGGGCTGTATGGCCTTCGGCTTTACCTCATCGAAGGGGCACCTTCCCCAGGTTTCATGCTATCTTACCAGGACCACATCCCTGACTCATGAGATTATCCGGAACAACATCTCTTTGAGCCCGCTGTACTCGGGTGTCATCACCGGGACACCTGCCAGATATTGTCCCTCCTTGGAGGACAAGGTCATGCGGTTCGGCGAGAGGGAGGGGCATCAGGTCATTATCGAGCCCGAGGGCATCAACACCAAAGAGGTCTACGCCTCGGGTCTGGGCAACAGCCTACCTGTGGAGCTCCAGTTCAAGATCGTACGCTCCGTGCCGGGTCTGGAGAAGGCGGAGATCATCAGGCCTGCATATGCCATAGAGTATGAATATGTTAAGCCCACCCAGCTCCTGCGGACCTTAGAGACCAAACTCGTGCAGGGCCTGTACCTGGCAGGCCAGGTAAACGGCACATCCGGCTATGAGGAGGCCGCAGGTCAGGGCATCATGGCAGGGATCAATGCCGCCCTTGCCATCAAGAAAGAGGAGCCTTTCATCTTGGACAGGTCTGAGGCCTACATTGCCGTCATGATAGACGATCTGGTCACCAGGGGCACGACCGAGCCCTACCGCATGTTCACCTCCCGGGCCGAATACCGGCTCATGCTCAGGGAGACCAATACCGTATTCAGGCTGAGCGACGATGCATTAAGGCTCGGGCTCATCGATAGGAAACGCTATGAAAGGGTCTGCGAGATTAAGGACGAGATCGCTGCCTTGCGTGATCATCTGCAGAAGACTTTCGTCATCATCCCTCAAGACATGCCCGAGTTTGCCCCCACACGCGGAAACGACCAGGAGCGCATTACCCTGGAGCGGCTGCTTAAGAGACCCGAGGTCACTTTAGATGATTTCAAACACCATGCACTGATTCCCCCTGCCTCATCCCTTGCTGAAGTGGAGACCGAGGTGGAGATAAAGTACGAGGGATACATCGATAGGCAGCTCAAAGAGATCGTGAGGCTCAAAGAGCTTGAGCGCATGAAGATTCCAGCCAATCTCAACTTTGCAGGCATCCAGGGTCTCTCCAATGAGCTCAAATGCAGGCTTGAAGAGATCAGGCCAGCCACACTAGGCCAGGCCGCACACATCGAGGGCATGACACCGGCCGGGCTGCAGGTCATACAGTTGGCTATAAAGATGCGCAAGGATGGTAAGGGTAATTTGTAGGAGCGGACTTCAAGCCTCGATTCGTTGTTTTTCTCCATCATGGGGAGGCGTTTATCCTGTGACCGATAGTTCGGAGTTCTCGGTTAAGTTATCGATCAAACAATGCCGATAAGGTGGTAATATTCACGAATTGATATGTCATGAAAGAAGGTCATGATGGAAACGGCTAAAGTTGTAGTACGGTTCATAGATGGCAGGGTTATCAAGGGTTATGCCCAAAATTTCAATCCTACCCGCCCAACTTTTCATCTTAATGAGGAACAGACTGGTGCATTGTTACATAATCAATCAATTCTTTTGGATATGAAAGAAATTAAAGCTTTGTTTTTTGTAAAATCTTTTGAAGGAAATAGCGAATATGATGAAAGGAAAGATTTTATTAATGGCGATCGTACTCAGGGCCGCAAGGTAGAGGTTGCTTTTATTGATAATGAGATCATTCGAGGAACTACCGTGGGCTATGATCCCCAGCGTCTCGGCTTCTTTTTAATACCCATAGACCCGGACAGCAACAATATAAGGATCTTCGTGGTCTCCACCGCAGTAAAGAACTTCCGATTTCTATGAAATATTGAGGCAATCTTCCCTGCAGAAGATGAATCGCGGTTTGAAGTCCGCTCCTAAGAGACTTCTTATCTTCGTCACTCGTCACTATTCACTTACTTATTTCAACTCTTTCAATTTACCCACCGCCATGGTCGCATACGGACCGCCCTGGTCGAGCTCGACCACTTTCACGAACTCATCCTTTGCCTTTTCAGTTGCACCCATCTGGAGGTAGAGCTGGGCAAGGTCGTAGTGGGCCGCGGCATAACCGGGGTACTCGAGGATTGCATGCCTAAGGGCGTTGATGGCATCATTCGGCTTGCCTTGTGCTATATAGATCTTGGACAGAAGATGCCATGCCGGGGCATAATGGGAATTACGTTCAAGTGTCTTCTGGTCGGTCTCGAGGGCCAGCGCTATGTCGCGATGCGGTATCGCGCGCACGGGGTATCTCCACAAGGCCATTACGCCTTATGCTTCCTCGGCACGACGCC
>JBEKLI010000016.1:0-11106 GCA_050010275.1 Desulfomonilia bacterium
AGAAGGGAGGCTTGTGAACCTTGGTTGCGCAACAGGTCATCCTTCGTTCGTCATGTCCAACTCGTTCACCAACCAGGTGCTCGCCCAGATGGACCTGTGGGCGAACTTAAGAGAGATCAGCGTGAAGACGCTGCCGAAGATCCTCGACGAGGAAGTAGCCAGGCTGCACCTCGGCAAGCTTGGGGTGAAGCTCACCAGGCTCACCAAGGATCAGGCGGATTATATCGGAGTGAGTGTCGGCGGTCCGTTCAAGCCGGAGCACTACCGGTATTAATCGCTGGGGTTCGCAAGACACACGAGACACTCCATTGAAGGAAAGAAGGATTATGAAAGGTGCCGCCGGTGGATCTAACCGGCGGCACTATTGTTTATACGTGTCTGTCAAGCCATGTATGCAGATCAGAGAGCACCTTGGCCCTATCGTTAGGTAGCTCGTTATACACCTCGTGTTTGAGGCCGTCATAGAGTTTGAAACTCTTGTCTTTGGCGCCGATCTTCTCATAGAGCTCCTTCTGGCCTGAGAATGCCGTGTCCTGCGAACCAAGCTGGATGAGCACCGGGGTTTTGATCATGGAGGCTTTTTCCGCCCCCAGAACCACATACCTGTTCATCTCGTGTGCGAGTCTCGGGGTTATGACATTATAGACCAGGGGATCATCCACATACGCCTTCACCACATCCGGGTCCCTGGAAATGAACTCCGGAGGGAGAGGCGACTTCACGTGAATGGCCGGCAGGATCTTTGAGAGAATCTTCGTTAAGGTTATGAGGATTTCTGGGATATCCGTCCCCGGTTGTGATCCTGTACCTGACAACACAAGCCCCTTCAGTTCGTCTGGGTTCTGTTCCACATAGTTCATGGCAATGAGGCTTCCCATGGAATGACCCAGTACAAAGTACGGGGCGTCGGGGAGCTCTTTCCGGATCACCTGGGTATAGAACTGTCTTTCGTCCTCAATGAAATCCTGGAAGCTCTTTACGTGGCCCCGGCGACCCTGGCTCCTGCCATGGCCGCGATGATCGTTGCCGAAAACGGCATAGCCTGCTGGAACCAACTCATTCACTACATTGCCGTAGCGTTCGATATGCTCGGCATAGCCATGGATAAGATGTATTACTGCCTTTGGGGTTCCATCGGGAAGCCAGGCCTTCCAGTACAGGGTGGTTCCGTCCTGGGTGGTGAATGTTCCGCTTAATGTATTCATTCTCTCGTCCTCCTGTTATTCCAATTCAAATAATTCCGCATGGAAATTATGACATAAACGATTATCTAGGACAACCATTTATTCAAACTTATTCACTACTAAAAAAGAAGATATGTTGACATGAATTTATAGAAAGGATATAAGAATGAATGCTCATTCAGGACAAGAAGGTAAAACAATCAAAGATAATCTTGTAAGGAGGGTAATATGGCAAGTCAATGGGTAGACGAGAGGGATCTCAAGTTCATATTGCACGAAGTATTCCGCATAAGCGATGAGATCCTCGGCAAAGGTCCTTTTGCAGACCATGATGCCGACATGGTGAACATGGTTCTCGAACAGGCGGCAAAATTCACTGAGAATGATATTGCACCCACGTATCCGGACGAGGTCCAGAGAAAGCCTGTTGAGGCAGTATTCAAGGACGGTAAGGTGCATGCCCCCGAATCATACCATAAGGCATACAAGCTCTACTGCGAGGGCGGGTGGATGAGCGTTTCCGACAGCCCCGAGGTGGGCGGTCAGGGTTTCCCTGCCCTCATCGCTGCTGCATGTGCGCAGATGTTCCTTGCAGGCAACCAGGCATTTCTCATGTACCCGGGTCTTACCCATGGCGCAGCCAGACTCATTGAGGATCACTTCCAACATCCGTTGAGAAATATCATCCTTGAGAAGATGTTCAGCGGCGAGTGGGCCGGTACCATGTGCCTCACCGAGCCGGGTGCAGGCTCCGACGTGGGAGCGCTGAAGTCAACGGCGAAGAGGAATCCCGATGGAACGTTCTCCATCACGGGGACCAAGTGCTTCATATCTGCAGGCGACCATGATCTGACCCCGAACATCATTCACCCGGTACTTGCAAGGATCGAGGGCGATCCGGCCGGTACCAAGGGCATCTCCATATTTGTAGTACCCAAGATCATGATCAACCCGGACGGTTCATTGGGCAAGCCCAATGACATGAACTGCGGCGGCATCGAGAGCAAGATGGGTATTCACGGCAACGCCACCGCTACGCTCAACTTCGGCGAGAACGGCAAGTGCATCGGCTACCTCATGGGCGAGGAGCGCCAGGGCATGCCGATCATGTTCCAGATGATGAACGAAGAACGCCAGGGTGTGGGCACCATGGGTGTCGCCCTGTCGACCACCGCATACCTCCATGCCCTTGCCTATGCGAAAGAGCGTATGCAGGGTGTGAACATCATGCAGATGAAAGATCCGAATGCAAAGCAGTGCCCTATCATCCAGCACCCGGACATCCGCAGGATGCTCTTAAAGATGAAGTCCATCACCGAGGCCCTCAAGATCCTGGCCCTGTACTGCTACTATGCCATGGACAGGCTGAAGGTTGCCACTACTGATGAAGAGAAGGCCAAGTGGCAGGGCATGATCGAGATGTACACCCCCATTGTGAAGGCCTACTGCACCGATATGGGCGATGTGGTCACTTCCCTGGCGGTCCAGACCTACGGCGGTTACGGCTTCTGTCGTGAGTACCCGGTCGAGCAGATGATGAGGGACAACAGGATCAACGGCATCTACGAAGGCACCAACGGCATCCAGGCACTCGACCTCTTGGGCAGAAAGCTTGGTATGAAGAAAGGCCTGTACTTCATGAACATGCTCGGCGAAACAGCCGCTCAGGTTGCCAAGGCCAAGGCTAACGACAGCCTCAAGGCCGAGGCCGAGATCGTGGAAAAGGCGTTGAATGCATGTGCCGGAACCGCCATGCAGTTCAGCCAGCTTATCAGGTCAAACCCGTTCATCCCGCTCATTGCGGCGTGTGATTTCCTCAACTGTCTCGCTGAGGCCATCTGCGGCTGGTTCCACATCTGGATGGCAAACGTCGCCACCGAGAAGCTTGCAGCCAATCCCATCGACAAGGAAAAGATGTTCTACACGGGCAAGATCGAGAGCGCCAAGTTCTATATCAACAGGACCACGGCGCTGGTCCCTGCCAAGTGTGAGACACTCACCAAGGACGAGATCAGCTGCGTGAGGATCCCGGACGAGGCATTCGCCGTCTAAGCTGGCTACTACTCGAAACACCAAGGGAGGGCATGAAAGGATATGCCCTCCCTTTTATTTATCTGATTATAATTTTCAGGTGGGTTACGCTAACACTCCACTCATTCTTCAAGACCGATTCTTCTGATCACTGGTCACTGATCTCTGTCCTTATTTATCTCCCCTATACCTCCCGGGATACTGGAGCGTAGTGAGTGCATCCCCTTCCGTCTTTACCGCACCCCCTGTTATACGGCCTATGAACAGGGTATGGTCACCCGTATCGATGGCCCGCTCAATTATACAGTCAAGGTACCCCGGGGCACCTTTAAGGACAGGATTGCCGCCGGGTGAGAGTTCGTAATCAATGCCGTCGAATCTATGTTTCCAGTCCGGGACCTTGAACTTATTGAGGAGAGGCAGTGCATCCTTGGGCAGGACATTGAGGGTAAATTTGCCCGTTTGCATAATCTGGCCCTGGGAAAGCCTGTTCTTTCTGATAGCGAGTGTAATGAGCGGCGGGTTGTGTGAGCACTGTGCCACCCATGAGGCAATCATCCCGTTGTAAAGGCCGTCTGCTGCGATGGTAATGAGATATATGCCGTAGTGGAATCTGTCCAGTACATCCTGCCATGATTTTTCCATAGACAAGCCCTCCTTGTGTAAACCTGCACTTTACGTAGTGCGGCCGGCTTAAAAAGGAAAGAGGGTTAACTTAGACTATTTTGCGTGTCAGATGAATGAACATCAACGCAGCCCCAGCTTACCTCTTCCCAGGAGATCATGCAGATGAATGACGCCGGTCATTGTGTCGGACTCGTCGGTTACTACGAGAGAAGTGATCTGGAATTTCTCCATGATATCCAACGCATCGATGGCTAGCTTGTCGCCGCTGATGCACTTGGGTTTCGGTGACATGATGTCTTTCGCCCTAAGCCCTGCAAGCTTATCCCCATACTTAAGGAGCGCCCTTCTCAGGTCGCCGTCCGTAATCATTCCCTCCACGGCAGCCCCCTTTTTTACAAGGGTGAAACCTAGTTTTTTCTGCGTCATTTCTATTACAACATCAGGCAGAGGCGTATCGAGGCTAACCACAGGGATGCGTTCATCGGTGATCATCATCTGGGAGATGCCCACCATGAGTTGTTTCCCAAGCTCGCCTGCAGGGTGGAGGATATTAAAGGAATCCTTATCAAAGCCCTTGATCCGGGAGACTACTACGGCAATGGCATCACCCAGTGCGAGTTGGGCAGTGGTTGAGGCGGTGGGTGCGAGCCCCAGGGTGCAGGCCTCGCGGCTCACGCTGCATTTCAATACCACGTCGGATGCCCTTGCTACCGTAGAGTCCGTATCCGAGGTAATAGTGATGATAGGGATATCGAGTTTTTTTAATGAAGGGATGAGATTGATGACCTCTGTTGTCTTTCCGCTGTTGGTGATGATGATGGCGGCATCTTCGGCTACGATGGAGCCGAGATCGCCGTGCAGCCCGTCCACGGGGTGCATGAAGATGGCGGGTGTACCGATGCTCATCATGGTGGAGGCGATCTTTTTGGCTATGATGCCCGACTTTCCAACCCCGGTGAGCACCACCTTGCCCTTGAGGTCAGCGATGATCTTCACTGCCTGTACAAATCCCTCGTCGATCTGAGAAGCAAGCTCCTCGAGACCTTCGATCTCAATACGCACGGCTTCTTTTCCAAGCTCTATGATTCGGGATGTGTTCATACGACCCTTCCGATCAGATCATATTCCCAAGAACCGGTAATCTCTACCTCCACGATGGCCCCGGCATCAGCCCCGCCCTCGTTGATGATCACCATGCCGTCCACCTCCGGGGCCTGGAATGGTGCCCTGCCTCTCAGGAGGAGCGCTGTTTCAGGGTGGTATCCCTCGATGAGTACTTGTATCCTGTTCCCTCTGAGCTTGTGAAGTCTTTTTTTCGAGAGGCGCTGTTGGAGGGCCATGAGCCTGCGCTTCCGCTTAAGGGCGACACGGCTTTCAGCCCTGTCATGCCGGCAGGAGCTTTTCGTGCCGGGTTCCGGTGAATAGGCAAAGACACCGAGGTGGTGAATGTTCCCTTGTGCAACAAAGTGTTCCAGCTCGCTGAAGGCCTCATCGTCTTCGCCCGGATGGCCCACCATGAGGCTTGTCCTTACCCAGATATCCTTATGGGTCTTTTGAATGAGATCAAAGGCTCTGCGAACAGCCCTTGCGCCCCCCCGCCTTCCCATGGCCTTAAGAACCGTATCTGAGACATGCTGGATGGGCAGGTCGATGTACGGGCACACCTTGTGGTTGCTGTCGATCTGTCTCATCAGGGCCCTGGTGAGTGATGCCGGATGGATGTACATGAGGCGGATCCACTCGACGGCATCGATGGCGGATATCTTCTCGACAAGCCTATTGAGGCCGTCCTTCAAGGCCAGGTCCTTTCCATAACCGCCGAGGTCCTGGGCCACCAGGATGATCTCCTTTGCCCCGCTGCCGGCAAGGTCCAGGCATTCGGCAACCACCTCTTCCACTGACTTGCTTACAAGCCTCCCCCTGATCGATGGGATAAGACAGTAGTTACAGCGGTTGTCGCACCCCTCACTCACCTTTACATAAGCACTTGCCGTGCCGGAGAAGAATGATCTCTTCACAACGGAGTCAAAGGACGGTTCGAGGTATTTCCTGCCGGACTCATATGCATCCACGATCCCTTCATAACTACCGGGCCCTGCAAACAGGCGAATCTCAGGGAGTTCCTTTGCAATCTCATGGCCGTACCTGCTTACCAGGCAGCCGGTGCAAAGCACCTCCTTGCCGCTTTTGACAAGGTCCAGCAGGGTATTGACGGATTCCTCCACTGCAGAAGTGAGGAAAGAAAAGGTGTTCACGACGACCAGATCGGCGTCTTCAAGGTTTTGGACAAGGTTATAGTCTGCCTTTATGAACCGCTCGCATATATATTCCGAGTCTACAAGATTCTTGGGGCAGCCGAGGCTCACCAGGGCAATACGTTTCATGAGCCTGATCAATCGAACATGGTGTTCTTGGAAACAACAACAATCCCGCCGGGAGAGACATCGAACCTTTTCTTGTCGTCCTCCGGATCATAACCGATTATGGTGCGGGGCGGTATCTTGACGTATTTGTCTATAATGGTACGCCCGATCTTGCAATTCCTCCCGATCTCAACACCTTCCATGAGCATGGAATCCTCAATCTCGGAATAACTGTGAATCCTGACATTGGGCGAGATGATGGACCGTTCGACCTTCCCGCCCGAGACAATGGCACCGTCACAGATGATGGAATCCAGCACCATTCCGATGCGCTTGCCGTCCTTACCCCCGGAGAAGACCATCTTTGCCGGCGGGAAGGGACTATAGACCGTATGCACCGGCCAGTTGGGATGATAAAGGTTACATTGGGGGGTGACGGATACCAGGTCCATGTTGGCCTCGTAGTAGGCATCGAGCGTGCCGATGTCGCGCCAGTAGCCATTTCCCATGATGCCCTTAAATTGATATACCATAACCTTGTTGTGCTTAACCATGCGTGGGATGATGTCTTTGCCGAAGTCATGTGAGCTCGACTTCATCTTTGCATCCTCCACGAGCTTGCGGATCAGCGTCTTGGTCTCGAACACATAGATCCCCATGGAGACCATGACCTTGCTTGCATCGCCCGCCATGGTGAAGGGAGACTTTTTGGGTTTTTCCTGGAAACCCACTACATTCATACCCTTATCCGCTTTGATCACACCGAACTGAGAGGCAGATTCAACGGGCATCGGGACAACCCCTATGGTCACATCCGCCTTTCTCCGCGCGTGGGACTGTATCATCTCCATATAGTTCATCTGGTAGATGTGGTCACCCGAGAGAATCAGGGTATAACCGGGCATGTCCTGCTGGAGGGAATAGATGTTCTGGAAAACCGCATCGGCCGTGCCCTCGTACCAACTGTTTCCGATCCTCTGCTGTGCCGGGATATCATAGATAAACTCACCCATGGGATATGAGAAGAACGAGAGCCACCCCTGCTGGATATGGCGGTTTAAAGAGTGGGACTTGTATTGTGAGAGTACATAAATCTTCTTGAGGTCTGAATTCACACAGTTGGACAGGGTAAAGTCAATGATGCGGTACATCCCGGCGAAGGGCACCGCGGGCTTGGCGCGGTCTTTGGTCAGAGGATAGAGCCGTTCGCCCTTTCCGCCCGCGAGTATAACCACTTCAATGTTGTGGGGATTTACAAAAGGCATTATTTCCCAATCAATTCAAAGATTGTATTCTTTAACTTGGTTAAATCATGTGACTTCACGACAAACGCGTCAGCCGCAATGGCCAGTGCATCATCCTTGTAGCTGGGGTATGCCGTGTGGATGATCACCGGGGTCTCATCTTTAAGCTTCAGGATGTGACCCATGGTCTCAAAACCATCCATGGCCGGCATTCTCAGGTCAAGGATAATAAGATCCGGCTTCTTATTATCTTTGCCTTTCAAAACAGACAAAGCCTCTTTCCCGTTTGAGGCAATAGTGATGGCGTAACCTTCATCGTTGAGCTCTTGGCGGAGAAGCTCCTGGATATTCTTGTCGTCTTCTATGATGAGGATTCGCTTCATTTTCAATAATGTTAATGAGATAATACTACTAAGTCAAACCTTTTGATACAAGATAGAAAAAAAAGCGAACCCTCAGTCCTTCACGGGTTTTGTTGAGAGTGAAAGCCGTGTGTGCCTGGATGTCCTCAGGGCATCCAGGACACTACTTACTTTGAAATAGGGGATATCCCGAGATGCAAGGATAAGGATATCCCTGTTATGTGGAAGCCCCGGCAGGATCTGTTCGCTCACTGGTTTGCCATCAATAAGAACTTTATCAGGCATGACAATGATGATCATCGGACCGGCAGCGGGAGTTCCGCTCGCCCCTGCCATAGACCCCGATTTCAGTCCGTACGGCACGCCTATCGAGAGCAGGAAAAAAATCAGGAGCAGAAATACAACATTCACTACAGGTGTGGTGTCGATAAATGCGATACTTCTTTTGTGTTTATTCCGTCTGAACCTCATATGTTTCACCCTTCAGGCATTCGAGGATTCTTGCAGAGGTCATTTCCATCTCCATGAGGAGGTAGTCGTTGCGTGCAATGAGAAGCCGATAAAATATGTATACCGCTATTGCGATTGCTAGACCCATAACCGTTGTAATGAGGGCCTCTGAGATGCCGGAGGCGAAGAGCAGGCTGGAGTGCTCGGGGGTTGTGCTCATTGCCTTAAACGAGGTGAGCATGCCCGCGACGGTACCCAAAAATCCGAGCAGAGGAGCGATCGCCGCAATGATACCTAAGATGTCGATATACCGCTCCATGGTATATCCTTCCGCCGCACCCGCCTCCTCCATGTATTCCTTGATGATCTCGCGGCGGAGGCCGGCGTTCTTGACTGCGGTCATGATGATGGGGCACATGGGGGAGGAACTCCTTTTCAGGAGCTGCTCAATATCACCAAGCCTCCCCATACGGATGAGCCCCTCCACCTCTTCGATGAGTTCCTTAGGGATGATCTGGCCGTATCGTAGGGCGAACAGCCGCTCGATAATGATGGCAAAAGCGATGATGGAGCATGCGAACAATGGCAACATCAAGGGGCCGCCTTTTATAAAAAACTCCCAAAGTGTCATACTCCCTCCATAAAGGACGCTTATGACTAGTCCATTTATCACATAAATATCCTCAATGATCAACTTCTACTCAAAGATGCACTTGAAATATATGATGTATGGTTGCTAACATGGTATTGATGGAAAATAGAGAAAAACCAAGACGACTCGTGTGTGTGAGATTCGATAGTATACCGACCCCATACATCTTCGATGCCCTGGACCTTGAGCTCAACCAGGGGGAGATGGTCATCGTGAGCACTGAAGCGGGGCTTTGTGCGGCACGGGTCGTCGGATACACAAGAGAGGATGAGGCCTCCGGGCTGGAAGAGATCAAACCGGTCATCCGCAAGATGACGGGGGAGGATACAGAAAAGCTCGAGCGGATTCATGCCAAGGAAAAAGAATGCTACGCATTCTGTCTTGAGCGCATCAGTGCCCGGGGATTGCCCATGAAGCTCATCTGGGTAGAGCAGCTCTTTGATGAGAACAAGATCACCTTCTCCTTCGTAGCAGAGGGGAGGGTGGATTTCAGGGAACTGCTCAAAGACCTGGTGGAGCGTTACCACACCAGGATCGAGCTGAGGCAGGTGGGAACCAGACAGGAGTCCGCTATGCTCGGCGGAATCGGGAGCTGCGGCAGGGAGCTCTGCTGCGCCACCTTCCTGACGAACTTCCAGCGGATATCCGTGAAGATGGCGAAGAACCAGAACATGACCCTTAACCCGACCAAGATCTCGGGGCTGTGCGGGAAGCTCAAATGCTGCCTGGCCTATGAAAAGGAGTCCTATGCAAACCTTATCGAGAATCTCCCCAAGCCGGGCAAAAAGGTCTATCTCGATGAGGGTGAAGCTATTGTGGTGAGCATCAATGTCATCAACCAGACCTTTGTGGCAAAACTTACGGACAGACGTTTCGTCAAGGCCAATGTCTCGGATATCCTCACCGAGGAAGAATTCCAGCAACTCGGCGACCAGAAATCCCCGGTCCATGATAAGGAGAGGGAGGTCCTCATGGAAGAAGAACGGGTGGCAGAAGAGCTCCCTATGAAGCCCATGATAGCCATCAAGCCCAAACAGAAGAGAAAGAGGTCACGCAATCGCAACGCACGGAAAAAAAGGAGCAAGGGCCCATGAAGCAGTATTTCTATGTTACCACTCCCATCTATTATGTGAATGCAAAGCCCCACCTCGGCCATGTCTACACTACGGTCATTGCCGATGTTTTGGCCCGCTTTCACAAGCTCCTTGGGGAAGATGTCTTCTTTCTCACCGGCACGGACGAGCATGGCGACAAGATCATGGAGACCGCCAAGGAACTCGGCACCACGCCGAAAGCCCTCGCGGATGAGAACAGCCAGCGCTTTCGCGATCTCTGGCCCCAGATCCAGGTGGAGAACAACCGTTTTATCCGTACCACAGAGCCTGATCACGTGAAGACCGTTCAACGGATCCTTCAGGATGTATACGACAAAGGAGACATCTACTTCGGGGAATACGGCGGTCACTACTGTACAGGCTGCGAGCGCTTTATGACCGAGACCGAGATGGTGGACGGCAAATGCCCCATCCACCTGACGCCTTTAACGTTTGTCCAGGAGCAGAACTACTTCTTCAAGATGGAGAAGTACCGTTCCTGGCTCATCGAGTACATCAAGACCAACCCAGACTTCATCAGACCCGATCGCTATAAGAATGAAGTGCTTGGGATGCTCCGCGAGCCGATTGATGACCTGTGCATATCCAGGCCCAAGAAGAGGCTCTCCTGGGGGATCGAATTGCCCTTTGACACCAATTTTGTCTGTTATGTATGGTTCGATGCGCTCATCAACTACCTCACCGGCATCGGCTACCCTGATGGTGAACAATTCAAGGACTTCTGGAAGGAAACCCAGCATCTCGTTGGTAAAGACATCCTCAAACCCCATGCGGTGTACTGGCCTACTATGTTGAGGGCCATGGGGGTAGAGCCCTACAAGCACCTCAACGTGCACGGCTTCTGGAATGTTGATGCCACCAAGATGTCCAAGAGCCTGGGCAATGTGGTGGACCCGATCGAGATGAAGAACAAATACGGGGTTGATGCCTTCCGTTACTTTTTGGTCCGCGACATGGTCTTCGGGCTCGACTCCAACTTCTCGGAAGAGGCCCTTATCGAGCGCTACAACGCGGACCTGGCCAATGACCTTGGCAACATGGTGAGCAGGAGTACGATGATGGTGTCCAAGTACTTTGG
>JBEKLI010000017.1:0-11096 GCA_050010275.1 Desulfomonilia bacterium
CCTGAATTCGTCCAGTTTGGAATACGATTTGGACAAGTTCACATGGTCAGGTATATTTCGACACTTCTTTGTTTGAGGAGAAAAGTTCTAAAATCGTTCACCAGGGCCGACCATGATTCTAAAACACTTACATAATCTTGCTGTTTTCCATCGCGTTTGTGGACTGCCCCCACAAAATGAGACAGAAAGCCTACTTCGCACAAACGGAGATTCTCAGGTTTCTTGAAAGCAATCAGCGAAAGTTCACGCCCGCAAATGTAGCTTGTGCGATGGCCGGACTCCCTCACGTCGTTGCGCGAGTATCTCGCGAGCTCTGTACGAAATACGGAATCAAACCTTCACCGGGGATCACGTTTGAGATGTTCCAGGCCATTGAGCGCACCGTGGTCTGCAGCGAGGGTATGAAGGGAAGGACAAACTCCCTGAGCTCTTTGAAGATGCGTTGCTCGCTGGCCGCGATGGCATCTTGTGCACCCAACAGCCTGGCCTCATACTCCTTGAGCTCAGGGGTAATGTACCGCTCGGCGTTTACAAGCGTCTGCTTACGGATGTAGTAATCAGGGGCTTTAGCGGCATTGATCTTGGTAAGCTCGATGTAGTAGCCGAACACCCTGTTATAGCCGATCTTGAGCGTGTTGATGCCTGTGGCCTCCCGCTCCTTGGCCTCCAACGAGGCGATCCACTGCCTGGAATCCTTCCTAAGCGCCCTGAGCTCATCCAGCTCGGCATCCACGCCTTGGGCAATCACATTGCCATCAATCAGACGAAGGGGCGGGGACTCCACGAGGGTCCGTGCAATCCTCTCCTTAAGCTCCTCTGAAGGATTGAGCCCTTCCCTGACCTCCCGGAGTAAAGATGCTTCAAACCCATCGAGCAGTCCTTTGATCAGAGGAACCTGCTCAATGCCATCACAGAGCGCCCTCATATCACGCGGGCTTGCAGAACCGGCGGAGATTCGGCCGATGATCCGCTCCATGTCCGGGATGTCCTTAAGCACCTCCCGCATTGCACTCAGTGTTCGCTCATGGGAGACAAACGCCTCCTCGGCCTCAAGCCTCTTATTGATATCAGATACATCCATCAGGGGAAAGGAGATCCAGTCAGCGAGCATACGCGCACCCATGGAGGTACCGGTGTGATTAAGCAATGCAAAGAGGGTGTGCTCCTTAAGGCCTGAGATGGCCTCAAACAACTCCAGGTTGCGTTTTGTCGTGGGGCCGAGCATCATGAAGCGGCCGGGGTTGTAGAACGTGAGTGATGAAACATTGGGCAACACGGCCTTATGGGTTTGTTTCACATATTCCAGCACCATGCCGGAGGCTATAAGGGCTAAAGAAGCATCTTTCAGGCCGAATCCATCCATGGTTATTGTGCCGAAGTGACCGGCAAGGAGTTGCCTTGCACGCTCTAATGAAACAGGCTGGTCAGAGGTTGTCACAAGAAATCCTTCAGGGATAATGCCATCACCTGAAGTAAGGATCTCGCTCGGACCAACTCGAAAGATCTCGGCTTCAAGATCCTTCAAGGAAGAGACCTCCGTGACCCTGAAATCGCCTGTGGATATATCGATGAATGCAACACCAAAGGCATCATTCCCTGCATCCGTACTCACGGCCATGAGGTAGTTGGCCTTATCTCTGTTCAGGTGGTCGTCCTCCACGATGAGCCCCGGTGTTATGATACGCACAACCTCCCGGTGCACCAGGCCTTTGGTACCGGGCAAGGGTTCAGCCTGCTCGCAGATGGCCACCTTGTGGCCTAAACGGATAAGACGGGTGATGTAGGATGATGCGCTGTGGTACGGCACACCACACATAGGCACCGGGTTTTCCTTGCTCTTGTCCCTGGTGGTCAGGGCAAGGCCAAGGAGCTTGGATGCCTTGAGGGCATCATCATAGAACATCTCGTAGAAGTCCCCCATGCGGTAGAACAATATGGTGTCTTTGCAGTCCCTTTTGATATCGAGGTACTGCTGCATCATGGGGGTGAGGTTGTTCTCACTCTTCATGGATGGCGGCCTGCCTGGCCTTTTCTTCCTGTTCCCGGTACGTGGCGAGGCAGGTATTCTTGAACCGGCCGATGAACTTCGGGTGCTCCATGTACGGCCTGTTGGTATTCAGGAAGGATTCCTTTATGCCTTTTCTCACCCCTTGAAGATCCCGCTCATGGACTGCCGATTTCTTGAGAACCCTGGTCATCCTGAGCCTGCCGCTGGGACAATAGTGCCTAAGCTCGATGTCATTATCATCGAGGGTGACAACTGTTATGATCTCCAGGTGGACCATGTACAGGTCACCCGAGAGCACGGACGACTTGTCCTGAACCTCCACCACGACCCCATTGCTGAATCGAATCGTTTCCATATGCATCACCGATAATACGTGGGGTAAGTAAAATCAAGAAGGAGTCTCTTCTGATGGGTTTCGCATAAGCTCTGTCTATCCTGCCGATTTCTCCTATCCCTGCACCCCTCACTGGTTCCGTTCAAAGAACTCCTGTGAAGTTTTCTTGGCAGCATCAACAAGCAGTTTATCCATGCCCTCAAAGATGATCTTTATCTGGTCGCCTTGAGTGCTTGTGGCATTCACGGTCCTGGTGAAGTATCCATCTGATATTCCTGTGCGCCACAGGATTCTATTGGTTGCGGCCTCTATCATCTCGCCATGGATATCGGCATAGACATCCACCTCAAGAAGATTCAAACCTAAGTAACGACAGATAGTGCCATAATGCCTGAGGTCCATGAGTATAAGATAGTCAGCACCTGCAGACCTTAAGATCTCGCGGTAGTCTATGCTCTCCTGGATACTATTACTGCTGCCCACGGTAAACCGGGGCAGTTGCTTCACATCAATATGGGGCTCCACCTTGAATGCATCAAGGCCTCTGGCTTTCAAACCCTGGGTTAGGAGATCCTGGACGACTTCAAAGGCCTTGCCATCCAGCTCCCTTGAAGTATAATACAAGGGCATAGTATTGTGAAATTGAACAGGATATTTCATTGCATCCGGAGACTCTATGGGGATAGAACTACTGTCCGCCACTTGTCCCAGCCCCCCTGAAATATTCATGAGCACTTCAGCTGGAGGGAAGACTTCCACAGCTACCCCCACCCGTTTTCCCTTTTCCTGCCAGAAAGACTGATTCAACTTAACAGACCTCACGGAGGCACAACCCGTGAGGAGAATCAGAAGGCAGAATACCATGAATGCTGTAATCTTTGATCTCATATCCATCACCTCTCCTGGTTGTATAGTAAGGCTATACCAAGGAATAATCAACCGTATGAGAATCCCGGAGCAAGGCACCCCAGGAGGTTTGCCTCTACAATCATTTTCTTTGGTAAGTTCCGCTGTGACATCCCACATAAGAGTACATACACGGTCCTTCCCCATAGGGCAGGTGCAGTAGCAATTCACCCGTCACTAATCACTGCCTCACTACGTCACTGTTCCCTCATACGGGAGAGTTTGGATGAGAAAAACTGCCCGGCAATCTCTTTTGCCGCATCTCCCAGAAGTGCCTTCAAACCATCCAAGATAATCGGCGTATGGTCTGGCCGTGCACATGTGGCGCTTACGGTCCGGGAGAACCGTCCTTCGTTCCCGCCGGTCCTCCACAGAACTATGTTGGTTGCAGCCTCTATCATCTCGGCCTTAACCTCTGCATAAACCTCTACCTCATAATTGTTCAGGTCGATGTAGCGACACAAGGTTCCATAGTGCTTGAGCCTGATGATTATCAGATAATCTGTGCCTAGAGTCTTGGCGAGATCCCGGAAATCTTTTGACTCATAGACAGCATCGCCGCTCCCGCCTTTGAAACCCTTAAGCGACTTCGGATCGATGCGGTTATCCACCGGAAATGCCACGAAACCCTTATCTTTGAGACCTTGTACGAAGAGGTCCTGTACAACTGCGAATTCCTGGGCATTCAGTTCCTTGGAGGCATCACGTATAGGCCTCGTCTCAGCCATTCGCAATTGTTGTTCAGTATATTCAGAATAATCCAACATAGAACTATCGGACATAAAAGGATGTTCACCATAGAACATCATGGTGGGCGGCGAATTAACCACAATCTCGGCAGGAGGAAAGACAACAAGTGCCACCCCTAGGCGCTTACCCTTTTCCTGCCAGAATTCCTCTTTGAGCTGGATGGGTTTTAATGATGCACAACCTGTCAGGAAGGCCATCAGGAGAGCAATTGCGGCAGTGATGATTTTTACTTTCATGTCCGCACACCTCTTTCCTCATAGTAGTTTTAAAAAATGAGATATCAATGGTATTGGATGATCTTTATTCTTGAATTAATCAAAGCATCACGGTAATCTTTTAGGATAACACTTTTTAGATGCGGTGATACACCATTGCCCCGGCCCAACCCGATACTCACTGCTAAAAATCCAGGCTCAAAACTGATGGATGCCTTGAGAGGAGCATACCAAAAACAATGGTTGGAACCGCGATCAAATACCTCTTCGTAACGCTCTTGATTATTCTTGCCTATGAGATAATCCGCGCCCTTATCATTTCCTCGCTGAAAGGCCGATTCAACAAGTCCGTCAAGGAATTCATAGAAAAGAACCGAATAAGGCTCGATAATTATAAATTTATGCACAAGGTCGTCGTCAAACACGAGCTCCTGAACGACCCTGAGATCCACGAGGCGATAATCGCTCACGCAAAAGATAAGAGCCTCAGGATTAAGGAGGTTGAAGACCATGTAGAGGAATACATCGACGAGATCGTCCCCACCTTCAATCTGCTGTCTTATTACAAAATCGGTTACTGGGTGGCCAACTTCATCCTGAACCTTGTGTACGAAGTCGTCATCGACCGTGAAAACGCGCAAAGGCTGAAGCAAATCCCTGATAACAGCGTCATCGTCTTCGTGATGAACCACCGCAGCAACATCGACTATATACTTGTAGCCTACATGCTTGCCCGCCAGATCTCGCTGAGTTATGCGGTGGGCGAATGGGCACGGGTATGGCCGCTCGAATATATCTTCAAATCGTTCGGGGCATACTTCATACGGCGCAGGTTCAGGGAGAGGCTCTATCACCTGGTGCTGGAGAAATACGTACAGCTCATCAGTCTCCAGGGCGTGACGCAGGGGATATTTTTGGAAGGCAGTCTTTCCCGCGACGGGAACATACGTAAAGCCAAGATAGGCATACTCGATTACATAATCAGGGTATGCACAAACCCCCTATTCCACAAAGAGCTCATTTTCGTCCCCGCGGCCATAAACTACGATTGGATACTCGAAGACAACTCTCTCGTTCATGAATGGAAGGAGGGAAAGGAGAAAAGCGGATTTAAGAGCAATCTCACCTCATTAATCAGAATAATCGGTAAAGGTCCTTTTCTGCTTATGATCAACATGATCAGGTACTTCTCCGGCCGGCTGAAGCAACACGGTTACGCCAGTGTAAGTTTCGGCGATCCCGTGTTCCTCTCGGATTTTCTCAAAGGGGAAGGAAAAGATATCTTCAAAATGGATCGATACGACCGCCTCACACATATGCAGATATTCGCCGATGCTCTGTTAGCCAGGATAGGATCGGTAATGCCGGTCACGCCGGTATGCCTTGTGTCACACGCACTTCTGTCCATCAAGAGCGATGCGGTAAGCCTGGATGATCTCACCGTGAAGGTTGCCGGGATGCACCATCAACTCAGGGAGAAGGGTGGGCGAATCGTCCTCGGCCGTGCCTTTGAAAGCAACTTGGAGAGCTTCTCCCGCCTTAAAGATGAGGAGGATGGCAGGAAGAGGGAACTGGTTTCCTTTGAGGAAGATTTCCTCATCTCCGAAGAGGCAAGAGAAACTCTTGATGTCGCACTTGACCTGCTCAAAAGAAGAAAAATTGTCTCTATACGTGGCCATAAAGTTATGATTAACACGAAGAAAGCGGATCTGCTGAAATTTTACTCAAATTCCTTAAGCCATTTGCTGCCTTGATTAAATGAGTGCCATTGCCGACTTCATGAACATCCAGGCCTGCTCCAGCGAGCTTGTCATGAACATGGGCAGCATCTTGATGACCAGCACAGAGAAAACAAGCCCCACGGCAATGGTGAGCGGGAAGGCCATGATGAACACGTTCATCTGGGGCAGGGCCCTGGCGATGATGGCAAAGGAGATATTGATGAGCATAAGGATGCCCACCACCGGCGCGGATACCTTGACCCCGATAACAAACATCTTGGCTGCATAGGTGACCACTGCCATCAAGAACTCTCGGTGGACCAAAGAATCACCAATAGGCATGATACTGAAGCTTTCAAAGAGCGCTTTGATAAGAATGTGGTGGCCTTCGAAGGTAAAGAACAGAAGGAAGGCGGTCATATAGAACACATTCGATATGATGGGCGCTGAGATCCCGCTCATGGGGTCCACCACATTTGCAATGGAGAAGCCCATTTGAAAACTAATAAGCTCGCCCGCAATCTGGATACCTGAATAGATTACATCAATGGCAAGGCCCAGGGCCATCCCAATGAGCATCTCATGAACCATGATGAGCATCAACATCACTACGTTCAGTTCATCAGGCTTCACCTGCACATGCGGTACAATAGGCATGAGCACAAGACTTAAAAAAAGCGCGATTGTTGCTGAGATCCTCCTGGGGATGACCGTAGCATTGAAGAAAGGCACTAAGGCCAAAATGGTTGCGACCCTGATAAAAACAAAGAACAGGGAAAGAAAGTCACTCCATGCCAGTTTCAAGAGCTCGTTCATCTGATGAGCGTGGGAATACTGTTGAACAGGTTGATGGTGTAAGTGGTGAGCTTCTCTATGATCCAGGGAAGCGCAACAAGAAGGGCGAGTAACACGACAAAGATCTTTGGCACAAAGGTGAGTGTCATCTCCTGGATCTGGGTGACTGCCGAGAAAACGCTTATGGCAAGCCCCACCAGCAGGCCCAGGATGAGCATAGGTGCCGAGACGAGGAGCGTGATCTTGATAGCCTCGGCCATAATGGTTGTTACGGTTTCCGGTGTCATCCGACAAACCCCCTGATAAGAGACCCCACAAGGAGGTTCCATCCATCTACAAGGACAAAGAGCATTATCTTGAAAGGCAACGAGATCATGACCGGCGGCAGCATCATCATACCCATGGACAACAGGATCGATGAGACCACCATGTCGATAATAAGGAAAGGTATGAAGAGGATGAATCCTATCTGAAAAGCGGTCTTGAGTTCGCTGATCATGAATGCGGGGATGAGTGCCCTGGTGGGCACTTCTTCTTTATTCTTGGGTTTATCTTTGGTGATGAGGCTCATGAAGAGTTGGAGGTCGGCCTGCCTTGTCTGCTTGAACATGAATTCCCGTAGCGGCCCTTCTGCATTCGTCAACGCCTGAGCAAAGGTGATATTTCCATTCTTATAAGGGGTAAGGGCCAGCTCGTTCATTTTATCCAGGGTAGGAGACATAACAAAAAACGTCAAAAAAATGGCGAGTGCCGTAAGCACTTGCATTGGCGGCATCTGCTGGGTGCCCAGGGCCTGCCTGAGGAACCCCAGCACTACAACGATCCGGGTGAATGCCGTTACCATAATCATGATGGAAGGTGCCAACGCGAGGATGGTGAGGATAAAAAGGATCTGGAGAGAACCGACCACCTCCTCGGGACTACCGGCCTGCTTCACCCCGAGATTGAGGCTCGGGATGGTCACGCCTTCTGCTGCATTGAGAAGTACGGGGATGAATACCAAGGCTAAAAGCGTTAGCAGGACGATGCGGGCAGGTCTCATTGATGCGCCCCCATTTGTGATGTGACCTGGGATAAGGATTTTTCGAAATCGCCCTCTTCCATGTCCTTGAGGAGGCTTACGGCATTGGCTGTGACACCGATCAACAGGATCGACTTGCCCACCCTGATGAGTGCAAGATTCACCTTCGCGCCAAGACTCACCTGACCAAGTATGTCCAGCCCGAAGGATTTTTTCACCCTGGATATGGGTCCATAGCGCTTAAAAGCCCAGGCAAGGGTAAACATCAATGCTATGACGAGCACAAGCGAGGCAATAGCCTTTAAGCTCGTGGAGGCCATACCTGACTCGGAAGCATAAAGCGGCAGGGAGTTTAAAAGAAAGATAAGCGTAAATAGTGATTTCACGGGGTTCATGCCAGTCTCTTCACCCGTTCTAAGGGGCTCACGATGTCCGTGATCCTGATGCCGAATTTCTCGCTTACCACTACCACTTCCCCCCTGGCTATGAGCTTGTTGTTTATCAGGATGTCCAGAGGCTCTCCCGCCAGCCTGTTCAGCTCGATTACCGAACCCTGACCGATCTGCAGGAGGTCGTTGATAAGCATGCGTGTCCTGCCCATCTCCACGGTAATCTCCAGGGGTATGTCGAGGATAAAGTCGAGTTCTTTTGCAGGTCCGGCATGCCTCCCCTCTTCGAACTCAGTGAACGTGGCCTTCTGGGCTGTTTTATCAAAAGGCTTGCCTTCCTCGATTACCTCTCCTGATTCAAGGGCTGCAGCCCAATCCTCAGCAAGCTTGTCCTGGTTGGGCCCGTCTCCTTTCTTTTCTTCGCCGCCTCCGCCCATGAGCTTGTCAATATCGTTCTGGTCAAGCGTCCCACCCGCATTCTCGTCAATGTCCATTGACCCCTCCTTAGTAGAGCTTTCTGTCGATCGTTTCTACGATATCTATTGCCAGATTATCCTTGATCCTGCCCGGCTTGGCATAGAACTTCGGCAGGTTCTGCACCTTTACGACGAGCGGTTCGTTTATGTCTTTTTCCAGTACAAGCACATTGCCCGGCATGAGTGATGAAAGATCCCGTGGTGAGATCATGCTCTTACCGAGTTCCACATCCACATCCACGTACACCCCTAAGAGTTCGCTCTTGAGCCTGTTAACCCATGCCCTGTCCACACTCATCTTCTCCTCTGAATGGAAGGTCGCATAAAGCCTGTCCCGGATAGGCTCTATGAGCATGTAGGGCAGGCATATCATGACATTGCCCGTCATCTCATCCATCTCCACCTCGAACTGGACCACTACGATCACGTCCTCATTGGGGATGATCCCGGCAAACTGAGGATTCATCTCGGAGCGGACATAGTGAAATCCAAGTTCGTAAACCGGCTGCCAGGAGTTGGCCAGTTCCTTGATGGCGGCATGCACCACCTTGTTGAGCATGCGCTGTTCGATGGCCGTAAACTCCCTGCCCTCAATCTTCATGGTCCCGGCCCCTTTTCCACCGAAGAAGCTGTCGATAAGGGCAAATATGAGTTTCGTCTCCACGATCACCAGGGCATTGCCCCGTAGCGGATCCACCCGGATGATGTGGATGCTCGACGGCACCGGCAATGAGCGCATGAAGTTCCCGAACTTTATGGTATCGAGTGATACCGGCGTGATGTCCACCATCTTCCTGAGCATGCTGGAGAGCGTATTCCTGAAAAATCGGGCGAACCGGTCATGGATTGCATCCAGCGAGGGCATCCGTCCCCGGACGACCTTATCCTGCGCAGCAAAGTCAAAGCGCTGTAATTGGCTGTCATCAGTAGGCGGTAAATCCGTTTCTGTGGCAATATCTCCGCCGACAACGCCTTTTAATAGGGCATCAACCTCTTCCTGGGTCAGAATCTGTCCCATTTCTTAAACCTCACTGGACTACGAATTCCGTAAAATAGACCTGCGTCACCTGACCGGTCGTTAAATACTTGTTCACTGCTGAGGCGATCTCACGCTTGACCATATGTTTGCCCGAAGTTGTGGACACATCGTCAAAGGTCTTGTTGGAAAGGATCATAAGGATCTCATCCCGTATCTGTGGCAGCTTGCCTTGGATCTCGCCCTCCACTGAAGGGTTGTCCACCTCGACCTGCATGACCGCTTTGAGGTAACGCTGTCCCTGAGCGTCGGCAAGGTTAACGATAAAGGGGTCGAGCTGCTTCATGAGCCCCGATGCCCCGCCTTCTCCTTCGCCGGAGCCCTTTTCCTTTGTCTGTTCATGTTTCACTTCCTTGACGGCCCCTTCCTTTCCCGATGCCTTCGCCTTGGGTCCGAGGAACAGGAAGTACCCGGCTGCTGCACCACCCAAAACAAGCACGACAGCGAGCACGATAACGATGATCATCGCAGGGAATTTCTTTTTCTGCGCCGGGATCTGTTCTTTTTTCTCTTGTTTCTCCTCATCTGCCATGTGGTCCTCCTATATACGGTCTTTCAAAAGGATGATCTCCACCCGTCTATTCTTGGCCCTGCCCCCCTCGGTCTCATTGGTGGCAATGGGCTTCATGGATCCGTACCCCGCAACGCAGAGCTTCTCAGGGCTCATTCCCTGGTTATAGACAAAGAAGTCGGCAATGCTGATGGCCCTTTGCAGCGAGAGCTTCCAGTTCGTACCCTCATTCCCGAGATTATCGGTGTGGCCCTCGATTGCGATGGTGACATCCAAGCCTCTGATGGTATCGGCAATCCCCTTGATCACCGGCTCTGCGTCTTTCCTCACCGTAGCGGTACCTTTATCGAATACGATGTCATCGGGTACTTGGATGGCAAAACCCCGGTATGTCTCCTTGACCTCGCCAAAATCCATGCCCCGGCCCGGAGCCCCCCCGGCGTTGAGCTTTTTCAGGGAAATAATCAGGCTTCTGTGAAGATTCCCTGCATCAAGCTGTATGATGTTGGGAGCAACTTTTACAATAGGCTGAGCCACCATCACCTCATGCTGCTGGGGAAATTCGAGTGGTCCCACAACAGAGTTGAAAAATCCGAATGTGTTCTTGAGTGCCTTGCTCTCCATGGAAGACATGGAGATGATCAGCACGAAGAAACAGAGCAGTATGGTAAGCATATCGCAGAACGTGGTCATCCAGTTCAAACGACTGGGCATCTTGACATATATGACGTCTTTGTCTTTCTTTGCCATCACTGCTCTTCCAGTTCGAAGTTAAACCCTTTATAGAATATGGAACGCAGCCACTCCCCACGAGTCTGCTTGAGCCCCTTGAGGTCGACCTCTTCCGGGACTTCGCCGACAATGGTTATCTCTACCCGCCTATTGAGCTTCCTGCCTTCTTCGGTGCTGTTGGTGGCAATCGGCCTGCCTGCGC
>JBEKLI010000018.1:0-10599 GCA_050010275.1 Desulfomonilia bacterium
GACCTCTTTTTCATCCCTTTCCCTCAGCGCATAGTAATCAGGGTTCAAAGGCCACTGCTTCAACAGGCGCTGCCATGCTGCGGCATCGTGACCGGCCAGTTCCACGATGAGCCCCAGTAGCTTCCTGTCACCCCGGGCGATTAAGGCCTGGAGAAACGCCCACTTCGGCCCTTCAAAGCTCACCGCGATATTGCTCTCCCCCTTCAACGCCTTTTCGATCCGTTTGATACATGCCTTGGCCTCATCAGGCCCGGTCATCGGTTGTCTCTCATAGGGGGTATGCGGCTTGGGGACAAAGGCATTGATGCTGACACTAACCGTGCCGATTTTTTTGTTGCCCCTGGATACCTGGATGAAGATCTGTCGGATGCGCTTGATGAGGTCCACGGTCTCATTGAGGTTGTCAAGGGTCTCACCCGGCAACCCCACCATGAAGTAGAGTTTGATGTCCCTTATTCCGCTCTTTACGAGGGCTCGGATATCTTCTAGGATAGCGGCATTGGTAATGCGTTTGCCCAGGGCATACCTCAACTCCTCAGAGCCCGTCTCAGGGGCCAGCGTCACACCCTTGACCTGCGATTCGGCCAGGGCCTGTAAAAGGTCATTACCGATCATGCCGGGCCTCAGCGAAGGCGGGGCCACTTTTAAGCCTCGATCGCGTATTTCCCTGAAGATGGCCGGGGCCTCGGGGTGGTTGTTGAGCGAGGTGCTCACCAGGCCCACCTTGCCGCGATGCCTGGCCGCTTCGTCGAACACAGGCTCAAGTATCTCAAGCGGCACTGCCCGGTAGGGGGCGTATATCTCGCGGGCGCTGCAGAACTTGCAGGTAAAGGGGCACCCCCGGGCGATCTCTACCAGGTACATGTCACCAAAGGCCGTATCTTTTGTGATGATGCTTGTGCAGGCCGGGTTATCCAGGGGGTCTACATGGGAAAGCCTCGGCATGGGGCCCTCGAAACCTGCTATGGCTCCCTCTTCATAGGCGGGATGCATCCTCGATGGGATGTATACACCCGGCACGAGGCTCAGCCGGTCAAGGAAATCTTCATATCCCGAACTTGCGGCATATGATTCATGAAGGACGGCCGGCAGCGGCTCGCCGTCACCGAGGAAACAGATATCCAATGCATCGGCCACGGGCTCGGGATTAGACGTTATGGCAGCTCCGCCTGCCATCACAATGGGTTTACCCCCACGGTCGAGAGCCGATACCGGGACATTGTTCGCCTTCAGGATCTTTATGGCCTCAATATAGTCGAGCTCATAGGAGATGGAAAAGGCGATGATGTGGAAATCCTGGAGCGGCCGGTTCGATTCCACTGAACGGGGGCTGTCCGTGAAGAACCGCTCGCACAGCATGCCTGGATGGTTGTTGAGCAACCGGTACATCTGCTGCAGCCCGAGGTTCGACATGCCTACCCAGTACGTGTTTGGATAGACCAGGGCGACATTCAGCTTGCCGCCCGGGTCCTTGCGTACTGATCCGATCTCATTCCACATCGATACCGAGGCTCTTGATCTTCCTATGCAGATTGCTCCGCTCAACGCCGATTGAATCGGCTGTCTTGGATATATTGTTCCCGCACTGCTGGAGCTTGCGCTCGATAAAGATCTTCTCGAACCCGGCTCTGGCATCTTTGAGTTCCTGCATATCAAAGAGCTTGTCCATCTCGGAGGTGGTCCTGGTTCCGAGCGGCATGATGTCATCGGCAGTAATAGTATTGCCCGGGGTCATGATGATCAGGCGTTCGATAATGTTCTTGAGCTCGCGCACGTTGCCCGGCCAGTCGTGCTGCATGAGCTTCTTTATGGCCCCCTCGGTCATGGTCTTCTTGCCGCCCTTCAGGGGGGAGAAGAGCTTGAGGAAATGATCCACCAGCTCAGGGATGTCATCCCTCCGGTCGATGAGGCGCGGTACATGAATTGGTATGACATTGAGCCGGTAATAGAGGTCCTGACGGAAACGGCCATCAGCGATTTCCTGCTCCAGGTTCTTGTTGGTGGCAGTCAGCACCCGCACATCAACCTGAATGGTCTGTGCGCCGCCCACCCGCTCGAAGCGCTGCTCCTGGAGGATGCGCAGGATCTTTGCCTGGGTGGCTAGGCTCATGTCTCCGATCTCGTCCAAGAAGAGCGTGCCGTTGTGCGCCAGGTCGAACTTTCCTCGCTTGCGCTCGGATGCACCGGTGAAAGACCCTTTCTCATGGCCGAAGAGCTCGCTTTCGATGAGCTCTTGAGGAATGGCGGCGCAGTTCACCTCCACAAAGGGGTAGCTTGCCCTCCTGCTGTTCTTGTGAATGCGGCGGGACACCAGCTCCTTGCCCGTGCCGTTCTCTCCGAGGATAAGGACCCATGCATCCGTGGGGGACACGCGGTCGATCTGCTCCTTGAGCCTGAGGATGGCGGGGGAGTTCCCGATGATTTCATCGTCTTTTTCGGTCTTCTTCTTTAAGAGGGCATTCTCTTCCTCCAGCGCCCGCAGGTGGATGGTGTTGTTGATGGTGATGATGATCTTGTTGAGGTCCAGCGGTTTCTCTATGAAATCAAGCGCGCCGAGCCTTGTAGCGCGGATGGCAATTTCGATGGATCCATGGCCGGTCATGATGATGACCGGAATGGTGAATCCGGCCGCCTTCATCTCCTCCAGGATCTGAAGCCCGTCCTTGCCGGGCATCCAGATGTCCAGAAGAATGAGGTCCACGTCCTGCTTATCGATGATTTTAAAACCCTCTTCACCGGAAGATGCAAGCAGCGTGTTGTATCCTTCGTCTTCCAGCCCGCCCTTGAGCGAGAGCCTGATGTTCTCTTCATCATCCACAATGAGTATGGTGTTTTTCATTCTTACTCCTTAACGGGCAGCTCTATACTGAAGATGGTGCCTTTCGGCTCGTTGTCCTTGACGCGTATGAATCCGTTATGGTCCGAGATGATACGGTTCACGATCACAAGTCCCAGTCCCGTACCCCCCTTCCTGGTGGAGAAGTACGGCTCGAACATGCGCTCTTTGACGATCTTGGGTATGCCGGGGCCGGTATCTATGATGTCCAGTTTTGCGATGTGGACCTCGGCATCATAACTGGTCTTGATCGTTATTTTCTTGTCGGGGCTGTTGCTCTCCAGGATGGCCGTCGTGGAGTTCTCCAGGAGGTTAGTGACGGCCCTGTTCATCTGGGAGCTGTCGATGTCGATCTTGGGCATGCCCTCATCGAGTTCAAGGGTGTACACCAAGGCCTGGTGGGCCTGACGATAGAGAGCTACTGCATCCGTTACCACCTTGTTGAGGTCCTCAGGTACGGGCATGGAAGTGGGCATCTTGGCAAAGGCCGAAAATTCGTTCACCAGGCGCTTCATCATGTCCACTTCATTGATGATGACGCGGGTGCATTCGTCGAATACCGCCGAATCATCACCGAGCTTGTCCATGTATCTGCGCCTGAGCCTCTGTGCAGAGAGCTGGATGGGGGTGAGCGGATTCTTCACTTCATGCGCGATCCGGCGCGCCACCTCCCGCCATGCAGCCATGCGCTGCATTCTCTGGAGTTGGGTAAGATCGTCAAATACGAGAACCATGCCTATCCGTTCGTAATTCTCTCCATAGAGCACAGAAGCCTGGCCCAGCAGCGTCAACCACTTCCCGTCTATGGACACGGTAAGCTGTTTCTGGATGGATGACGGTCTGGAGTTCTTTAATCCGGAGACCAGCTCGGTAAAGATGGGCAGGTATTCACCAGACAAGACATCCCCTACATCCTTACCCATGGTCTTTTGTGAGGGAAGCCCGAGCATGGTCTCTGCAGAAGGGTTGATCATCACGATGCGGTCATCCCGATTGATCGTGATCACCCCTGTGGAGATAGTATTGAGGACCGTCTCGATATAACGGGTTCTCATGGAGATCTCATTGTACGCACTCTCAAGGTTTCTGCGCGATTCTTTGAGGTCATCCACCATGACGTTAAAGTCATCGACCAGGATCCCCAGCTCATCAGTAGCCTGGACATCGATCTTAAATCCCAGGTCTCCCTTGGAGATCTTCTGAGTACCTTCCACGAGCTTCTCGATGGGGTTGATGAGACCTTTGGCGATATTCAGCGCGAACCACACAGCAGAGAAGATCACGAGCAGGGTCACCGAGGTTAAGAGGATGATGTAGTTCGTCTTGATTGGGCCCTTGAGCCTGAGGATCTGGGAATAGTCCTTGAATGAGCCCTTGATAAGACTGAGCCTCCCCGAGAGGCTCTCAGGCACATAGTAGTCCACCACGAGAACCCCTACGATATCGGCCGGGTTAAATGATGATCGGATCGGCACGAATCCTTCAATAATGTCTGCCTTGCCTTTTCGCACCACCATGGACATGCCCTTGCCCTGCATGGCGGATCTGACGGTACCGGATTCAGTGGTCGGCATGGCCTCGGCCCGGAGGTTCGGTGAGAGGATCTTCGCCAGTTCTTCTCCCTGGGCCGAGAAGACCACTACGGATGACAGCCTGAACAAGTCCATTTTCTCCTGCAGCATGGCTTTTAAGATATTGAGGTTTTCCTCCTTTAAAAGCCTGCCTTCGGTGATCTCCTTCGAGATGGAGCTTGCATAATGGATGGCATCCACCGAGGCTTCCTGGTAGTAGATATTCGCCACATTCATGGACTCCTCGATTGCGTCCTCCACCTCATTGGAGAGCCACCCCTCCATGCTGCGGTTCAGGAAGACCACGCTTGCGAAGAAGAGCACGGCGGTGGGTATGATGGTGAGTGTCACAAAGGCGACCACGAGCTTGGTCCTGAGCCTGGTGCCCAACACCCCCCTTCTGCGTTCGAGCATGAGCTTCACCACGTTGCGCGTCACCAGGAATACCACCAGGATGAGAAGCACTACATTCAGGCTGATCACGGTGAACACGACGGCATTGCTGGAAGGCACGAGGCTCAGGCTGCTCAGGTTCGTCTTCGCGATGCTCATGAGGACCATCATGAGGATGATGGCTGCAACAATGATCATCTCCTTGGTCTTCTTGGACATGGCCCCTACTCCTGACACCGTTGCTGCATGGTTAAGAAAATCTGTTTTGCAAGTCGGATATGCAGGGTGTGGTTTGCCTTGAAGGCGTGAATCCTGGCTTGAAGGGGCGCCTGAAGGGTCCACAGGTCGCCCAGGATATCCAGGACCTTGTGGCGAACGAATTCATCCGGGAAACGCAGACCTTCGGGATTGATGATGCGGTCGTGGTCCACTACGACTGCATTATGCAACCCACCGCCTAAGGCAAGCCCTGCGGCATGCATCATCTCCACGTCCTTGAGTCTGCCGAAGGTGCGGGCCGGTGCAATCTGGTTTGCATAGTCCTCGCCTGTGAAGCGGAAACGCTGAAGGCCTATGGCCGGCTCGGCAAAGTCGATCTCATAGGTGAGACTGAACTGCCCTGGTGTGGCCTCGATCCAGGCGTTTCCGTCCTCGACACGGATTTGTGAGGTAAGCTCGATTGGTGGACACTCAAGGCCCAAGCCCTTGGTACCGGCCTCCTGAAGGAGCTCGACAAAGGGCAGGGCCGAACCGTCCATGGAAGGCATCTCCGAACCTCTCACCTCGATGCCGCAATCGGTAATACAAACGCCGTAGAGGGCGGACATGAGGTGTTCGATAGTGGATATGGCTACAGTCCCATTGCCTATGGTCGTGTTCAGCCGCGTATCTACGACATTGGGCGGCGTTGCGGGAATTCGCTCTCCATTGCTGATGAAAACGATCCCTTCGGAATTGGGTGTCAGGTGCAACAAGGCTGTATCCCCTTTGTGCAGGCCGATGCCTTCGATCATCAGTTCTTTTTTTATGGTCCTGCGTTCCATGGCAGGTCCTAGATTATGTAAGGCTCATCCATTAGTCAAATCCTATTGTGCTTGGGCGCCATATCCCTTTGAGATGTGGAGCTTCAACATTTGACATGGCTTTATGAAATGCACTATAAAGCTATACTATGTTTGAGCTCAGCCTACCGCACATCCTCCTTCTCCTGGTCATTGCCATGCTTGTTATCGGGCCGAAGAACCTTCCCGAGATTGCAAAGACTCTCGGCAAGATCTTCGGCGAATTCCAGAGGGCCGCTGACGACCTCAAGCGTGAGATTCGGACCTCATCCGAGACAAAACCGGCGGATAATCCCGAGCAAAAGGACGTAAAGACCGAGGAACCTGCAGCAAAGCCCGAGAATAACACAGCGGCCCCGGATTCGACAGCCCCTCCTGAAAAAAATTCTTGATATCTTAAAAAAGGACTCCCGCGTGGATGATGAGAAGATGCCGGTAACCGATCACCTGGAGGAGCTCAGGTCGAGGCTCATCAAGTGCTTTATCGCTGTTATAGCAGGATTCATCATCTCATACATGTTCTCCCAGCAGCTCTTCAGCTTCCTGACCTATCCCCTTGTCAAGGCCATGCCGAAAGGGGGCAAGCTTATCTACACCTCGCTGCAGGAGGCCTTTGTCACCTACATGAAGATCTCATTCTTCGCAGGGCTTTTCCTTGCAGCACCGGTGATCTTCTACCAGCTCTGGAAATTCATAGTACCGGGCCTCTACAAGAAGGAGCGCACCTATGTGGTGCCCTTTGTGATCGCGGCATGCATCTTCTTTATCATGGGGGCTTCCTTTGCCTTCTTTGTGGCCTTCCCTTTTGCATTCAAGTTCTTCTTGAGCTTCACCACGGAGCGCATCCAGGCCTTGCCCTCCATGAAGGAATACTTGAGCTTGTGCATGAGCCTCATCATTGCCTTCGGCATCACCTTTGAGCTGCCGGTGATCATGTTTTTCCTTGCCAGGATGGGCATTGTGAATCACACCAAACTGAAAAAATCCCGTAAATACGCCTTCCTTATCATTGCCTGCGCTGCTGCCTTTCTTACCCCCCCCGATATGTTGAGCATGTTTTTGCTCATCGTCCCTTTATATATCCTCTATGAACTCAGCATCCTGGTGGTCTACTTCACCAGGGAAAAGAAGACCCCCTCTGAAGACGTGGCGGGGTAAGATACCTCCCATGAGTCATTCCCGCGGAAGCTTCGAATCCAGACAGAGCATGCACCTCTAGTTCCTTCTCCCCTTGCGGGAGAAGGACAGGATGAGGGGTCCATATTTATTGTTACTTTCTTTTGGTGCCAAAAGAAAGTAACCAAAGAAAAGGCACCCCGTGAACCCGCCCTAAAGGGTCCGTTCGCTCGCTTGGAAAATCCGGGACGCGTTTAACTCGCTCCGTTACACTCCGCTCAAACAGGAAACGCTTTACCCCGGATTTTCCTGCGCTCGCTCACCGGGTTCAAAGGGGGAATAAAAAACAACGAAAAGCTAAGCCGGAGCGGCCCACGGGGCCGCGATCGGCTTTAGCGATTGGTTGGGTAATCATTAAATAGAAGCGTCCCCATTAATCCCTTCTGCTAAATCTTTATGTAAGTTTCTTAACCACTCTTCATCCCATTTTTTGAATTGGTCATTAACCTTTTTTGTAAGTTTATCTTTGTCATACTCCTTTATTTTACATGAGACTCCAAGGCCGAGGTGTTTGATTTCGGCGGTGTAAGGATTGACAATACCTGTTGAATGGTTGCAAGAAAGATCAGTCAAGTATTTCTCGTGAAACCTGTTTGGGTCAGCTTGCAGAGTTTCAATTTGTTCAGTGAGGAAGCTACTATTTATTGTTTTCTTATTAGGCTCAAGAATCCTTGTGACTCTTCTCTTTCGCTCGCGAATCAATCGGCGATCACTTTGGTTTAGACCCTTTCTATCTTCAATTTTTTCATAGTTATCTATCTCTGCTAAACATTCAGAATAGTCTTTTTCTTTCTCCAGTAACGCGGTTATCCTTTCAATAGGCAAAGAAGCTCTTCTCCAGGTACCAAGATCGTAACCAAGTTCGGCTATCTGTTTTTTGAAAAAATGTGTTTCTCTAATGAGGGTATCAACTTCCAACATTGTGACAAGGGATTTTCTGTATAGTCGTATTGCTTCTTTTGGATCACCCTTTTCAAGGGTTTTCGCTTTATCTCTTAGCTCTCTAGCCGCTGCTTCCTTCAATTGATAAGGTTTTTCACCATCGCTACCAATTACTTCAATTTCTATTTCGCATTCCCCGCCGAGGATACCAACTATCTTAGCCGTTGCCTCACCACCTTGATCCATATGCGAGGCTAAATCGTTCATGGCAGGATGTCTGAAAGCAGCATATCGGGGTACAAACCCGATCTGTTCACCCATCTTTCTCAGAACTGCAATGGCATATTCATCAAAAGTATTCCCGTAATCTCTTTGCAGCACAAGGCTCTCACCAACGGAGCACTTCCGAAGTATTTCTTGCCGACTCGTACCGTTACTGTTGTTGTGGATAATACCAGCTATCTTGGTTCGAAATGTTCGCCCCATAAGATCACCCCACGATTATGCCCCGTTCTAATTTTAGTATTACCTGTATTTATATTTGCCCAACATGCGGATAATCCGCGAGCAACCACGGCCAAGGACTTTTGGGTGACACCGATGAACCAACTCCGTGGTTGTTCGTCGGGTTCATTCGTTGGTTGGGCGGCGGCTTACCTCGCCCGTTATGACCACAGGGTGAGTACACTCAAGTCACCATGATCGTGAAGCATGAGATGCTCTAGTCCATTCTCCCGACACCAGTAATTGTGGTATCGGGCCACCCACACGTATTTATCGTAAACATGCGAATCCCCCGCATAGCGGCTGAGCGCTGCTTCCGTGGCGTGGCTATGCTGCTCGATCCACTCATGGATTGGAGGTTCCCCGGTGGTTTGGATCGTTCCATCGAGGTAGTTGACGAACAGCCTACCGTCCTCTCCCTTCAGCAAGCTACGGGCGTATGGTTCGTGCTCTGAAGGGCGCGGGGCTATCCTGGCCATCACGAACTGCTGCGCGGAGTCGGCCAAAACCACCCTCGGTTGAAGTGCAAGCTTCGATTCGGCGTAGTACGCATCGGCGAGCGGTAGGCCAAAGAGGATATCGCGGTCAACATACATATCGCCCAACGCAACGCCACCTCGAACGAAGAAGCCTGCCTCTATGGCACCGATTTGGAGCAGCGCTATCTGTGATAGAAGCGAGCCGAACTCGAAATCACCATGCAGGTCCTCGATCTCGATGGGGTGACTGATTACGAAATTGTCAGAGAAGACCCGGACCTCCCAGTAACGACAGCGCGGCTCCGAGGGGAAATAGTTGCGATCTGATAAGGCGTGGCGCCAGGTGCTGACGAACCTAGACACGCGATCAAGGAGATCGCTGGCGGTGCCGTCCCGGGCCGCGTCCGCCATGGCCTTACGAAGGCCGAGGATGTCGACAAACGCGACTATCGAGCTGGAAAGCATCTTTCGCCCGCGATGAGTTCGGTATGCGCCCTTCACTTCACTCCCCCATTCTGCCTGAAGGTATGCCCAACAATTACTATGCAGAAATATTAATATTATAGAATTCTGCATAAGGGGCATAATACAAACAAAATGCAGAAAAAGTGTCCTGAGGAGATGTATCTCTGCCCTCTTGGTCTTCTGATATTACAGCCTACTCCAACATGTCTGTTTCATCAAGCTGTTTTGAAGTTTTCCCCTTTGAACCCGGTGAGTGAGCGCAGGGAAATCCGGGAGAAAGCGGCGGCTGTCTGAGCGAAGCGAGTTCCGCCGCGACCCGGATTTTCCAAGCGAGCGAACGCACCCTTTAGGGCGGGTTCAGTGGGGTGCCTTTTCTTTAGTCCTTTCTTTTGGCAGCAAAAGAAAGGACAGAAAAATGGTTATTGAATATCGCTCCAAACACTCAGCAAATTAAGCCCCTGCCTCTTCTTTCAATAAACCCCTCATCCTGTCCTTCTCCCGCAAGGGGAGAAGGGACCAGACCCCAAGGGAGGATAAAAGGGGCGTTTCTATTTATTTTATTATTGATCCTCCGCCTCGATAAGACTCACCGAACTCCTTGCCTGCCATCAGGATCTGGGTATAGATTATGATGCACGTATGAAAAAGCTGATGCATGCCGGGCTTTCCCTGCTCATGATCATGGTGATCTCCTCTCTGTATCTCATCATCCCGTCGGACTCATACGCCCAGAACCAGCTTCTCCAAAGGGTAGTTTCACTGGCGCCCAACATCACGAGGGAGATCTATGACCTGGGCGCCGAGGGTTTGCTCATAGGTGTGACAAGTTATACCCCGGATATGGCAGGTTCAACGAAAGAAATGGTGGGGTCTCCTGCGCGCATCAACATCGAGAAAACCTACTCGCTCCGAGCGCAGCTCGTGCTGGCGAGCACGGACTGCAACAGCAAGTCGGACGTGGAGGCTCTCAAGAAGCTGGGGTGTAGGATACATGTGTTCAATGGGTGCGAAAGCTTCCCGTGCATATGTGCAACCTTCAAGGACCTGGGCGCCATGCTGGGGAGATCTCAACAGGCCGGGGAGATCCTCAACAAGGTTCAGGCCGAGATGGTCAGGATTCAATCAAAGATTAGGGTGCAGAAACAACTGAAGGTGTTCTGGCAGCTCGGTGAGAATCCTTTTGTGAGCGCGAATGATGCCACCTTCTCAGGCGAACTCATCCGCAGGGCAGG
>JBEKLI010000019.1:0-10524 GCA_050010275.1 Desulfomonilia bacterium
CCTCTCGCCAACCAGGACACGTCAAAACAAAAAACTTGCGATTCATGGTGTTTTTCCAAATCGAGGCCCGGATCTTAAAGCAATTTTCGTGAAGCAAAGGCCCTGCAAAATGCAAGAACGTCTTGGACGTGCTCATAGCATTGCATCTCACCCATGTCAACAAAATGATTGAGATTTTTTGGTCTATGTGAAATCTTAGGGGTAAGTTACTGCTTAATGCAGCCTTTGTGTGGATAAGATTGTTCAGCGTCTCTTTCCCAAGTCGCTTTTTTAAGATTTATTCCCTGTTGCCGAACCTTCGCGTTATGATCTTCACGATCTCATCGGCGCTGGTCTCCAAAGGCTTGTCCGTAATATCGATCATGGAATATCCTTTTTGTCTGAAGATTTTCCGTGCCTGTTCCAGCTCATCAAAGATCATCTTAAGATCCGAATAACCACCATGTCTGTCGAGCCTGAGCTTCTCTTTACGGTCCTTGCGATGGGAGACAAGGCGCGTCTCATCAATAGTCAACCCGATAACACGTCCGGGTTCGACCTGATCGAGTTCCGGCAGGGGAGGCTGTCCTGGTATGAGCGGAACATTCGCTGTCTTGAACCCCTGCATGGCAAGGTACATGGCAAGAGGTGTCTTGCCCACCCGAGATACCCCGGCCAACACAATCTCGGCTTTGTCAAGGTCCTGGGAGTTCAGCCCGTCATCATGGGCAATGGAAAATTCAATGGCTTCCACACGATCGAAATAGCGCTTGTTCAGGTTATGATAGAGGCCGGGGCGGCAGACAGGATTACTCTCAAGCATCTCTGAGAGATGTTCCATCAATACTCCCATAAGATCGATAACAGGCACACTACCCTTGCTGCCAAGAGAGTTCATGGTATTTCTCAGCAAGGTATCCACCAGGGTATGCACAATGATACCGCCGGTCTGTTCCGACTGATCGAGGACATCTTGCAGTTGGGTGATACTGTTTACGTGTGCTTTGGCGACAACAGGAACTTCAAAACCAGGAAACTGGGCAAGCACGGTATTCACGAGCTGCAGGCCGCTTGCACCCGTACCACCGGAAATAATGTATATGGGGGCAAAGCATGGCTTGTCGGGTTTATGCTTTCTCTTTCCCATAGATATTCATATTCCGTCACCCTTTAAGATTTATGAGGTACTTGCCTCATCAACGTCGTCACAAACATTAAAGAAACATCCTTAAGAATCCCTATGCGCCATCCAACCCATGGTGCTCCCTTTTGGTAAACCACGAGGAAGGGTCCTTCATATATTCCTCAAAATCTTTCAGCGAGAGGTAGTGCTCCCGCTCCATGGATGCAAGCAGCTCGAAGAAGGCCTTTTCTTTTCCATCCGTGACACTTCTGCTCAGCTCGATATAGGCCTCGGCTCCCTTTGCCTCGAATGCCGCTGCAATGTCGATGGCCTCCAGATCGTCGGTGTCTGCCATTGGAGACTCTTCAACTTTCCTTATCAGATCCCGAAGGACGGATTGGATATCCGTATTCTTTACGCTCAGTGGGAGAGTCTCGGGCCACTTATCTTTCTTTTGCCACTTTTCGTGGAGGGCCTTAAGCCTCTGGTAATGCTCCAGCTCATCATCCGCTATCCTTTGAAACATGGCCTTTCCTATAGGGTTACGGGTACGCCCTGCATGCTTGAGATAAAACTCTCTCTCATTCTTTTCATTTTGAAGTGCCGCATCAAGCGCTTCAACGCGTTGTCTCTCATCCATATTACCTCCCTTATGCCCGTGCGGGATTTTCATTCCTAGAAAATCAACAGTCCTTATAGAGAATATGCTTTGCCTTAGCCTAATAATAGGGGGCCGGTTCATAGAGTCAATAAATACTGTGTCGGAACAGAAAGAGGGAAGGACGGGTTCAACACCCGACCTTCCCTCTTATTATGATATCGTAAAAACAGCGGCTACTGGATGGGTTTGAATACGACCCTTCTGTTCAATGCCCTGCCCTCGTCGGTGGCATTGGAGGCTACAGGATTATCGAAGCTGTAACCCTTGGCAGTGAGTCTATCACCCGGAATGCCTTTATCCACCAAGTATTTCCTTACGGCATTGGCACGCTCGTCAGAGAGCTTCACGTTGTATTTATATGTGCCCTTGTTGTCGCAATAGCCCTGGACTTCCATCTTCACATTCGGATTGGCCTTGAGATAATCCGTCACCTCATCGAGAATGGGGTAGGATACGGGCTTTATCGTGTATTTGTCGAAATCAAAGAGGATGTTTCTGAAGGTGATCGTACCCTGCTCCTTTGGTGCCGGTGCCGGTGGAGGAGTTACCACAGGAGGAGCGGGTGCGGGTGCAGGCTCAGGGGCGGCGGCAACCGGCTCAGGCTGGGCCTCTTTCACTTTCCCGCCGATCTCATAGGTCAGGCCTAAGGTGTAGAGGAGGCTATTATGATTATCTGCACTATTGAAGTCCAAGATATAACGTACATCCCCTCTAAGGGCCAAATCTCTGGTGAGGAAGACTTTTAAGCCTCCACCAGCATTCACCAGAAAATTATTTTCCGAAAAACCACCTGGGCGATTAGTTTTATAGTCAATATCCCCTATGCCCGCTGCGACAAAGGGAACAACTATATCACCCGGAAGAATACCTGTTAAATGATAGAGCAGATCAAGCTTGTAGAGATAGATTTTCGCATCGTAATTATGTGGGGTTATGCCCGTATCAAGATTCATAGAGGCCTTATCACGGGGTTCAGCATAATGGAAAGTTAATTCTACCCCGAGCTTCTCAGATATGTTATATCCCAGCCCAAGTCCATAGGTCCAATTTGATGCATCCCAATCCGGCGAACGCCCGGAAAGATTTCTGTCGATGTCTAACCCACCCACAAATGGCGTCACCGTGATCGCCCCTTCCCGGTTCTCGGCAAAAGCACCGGTTACGCAAAAACATAGAATAAGAAAAGCCATGACTGCTGCTGAAAGCATACTACGGTTCTTCATAGGTACCTCCTCCTCGTTCTTCATGTCCGAATATCCTCATAGAGGGAATTATTTTCTTAACTTCAAGTAATAATTGCTTTCCTCTGCATTGTCAATCCTTTCCTGTGAATTTTTAACAGCTGGGAGGTGTACGGTTACTAAAACCATGAGACGATTGAAAGCATATGCGCCTATCCGGGAAAAAAACCTAAGGATAATTTAAAAACGTTACGTCATTTCCACGCAAAACCCGATTCCTTGGCCCGCATTGCATAATAATGCTGCTTGTCAAGGTACATGCGATCATCGGCCATTTTCATGACGTTATCAGGATCTGATTCATCTGAGCTTGCAAGCCCGATGCTGATACGGATGGGTATATTGATATGTTTGCCTTCAGAAGGTGTAAGAAGCACTCTTAGGCCCGTTTCCCCATCCCTGATCCTGGTATGGAGGATCTCAGCCTGAGGCAGGTTTGTCGAGGGCATCAGTACGGCGAACTCATCTCCTCCTATGCGCGAGACGATGTCCGTGTCCCTGCATGCCGACTTGAGCATGCCCGCTACCTTGATGATGGCCTCATCTCCCACCCCGTGTCCGTAGGTATCATTGATCTGCTTGAGCCCGTTCACATCGATAATCATGATCGAGAACCACATATGCTTGAAACGCTTGGCATGCTTGACGGCCTTTACCAGCTCACGGTCCAGGAAAGACCGGTTGTAGACGCCGGTGAGACTATCCGTGCTTGCCATCCTCTCCAGGTGGGTGAGCAGAAGCCTGTTCTGCACAACCGCAGAGATCTGAGCAATGAAAAGGATGACCGTCTCTCCTGTCGGTCCGTCAAGGTCTTTTCCTTTAAGGATCATGTACCCTACGGCCTTCTCGCTCCTTCCCTGCAAAGGGAATACCTTCCAGCGCGGTGTGTCCGGACTATTTTCCACAATCTCTTCCTTTTCCATCTCGGCGCGTAAAATAGTATCGATTCTAGGTTCGGTGATCCTAAGCCTGTGTTCAAGGATGACCTTCTGCTCCGCATCACTCAGGCCCACAAATGCACTGGCTTCGAAAATGTTCCGCTTGGCTCCCTCAAGGATAATACCTCCGCAAAGATCAGGGAACAGGATCTTCAGCTGATTCAGGGTAAAGCTGAAGAGATCATCCAACCCTTCAATATGATGTATCCTTGTACTCGTTTCCAGCAGGACCGCCATAATCTGGTTCTGCCGCTCGATCACCTCGTTACGGGACACAATCTCCTTTTCCTTGAGCATGGCCTCGATAAGGGCTTTATTGAGATCACTCGTTCGTTTGTCGACCTGGCCTTCAAGAGATTCCAGGAGCAATGCATTTTCAATATAGGGTCCCATCACGAGGACCATTGACTGGATCAAATCGATCTCGGAGGCCCTGTAACCTGATCCGTTGTTTTTCCTTCCAAGCAAGAGCACAGCAAGGCTATGATCACCCAGACTGACAGGAAGAAGGATCTCCGCATATTCGAACAGCTCGGAATCATGCTTTGTCTTAGACGGTAACTCGGATAGCATCTTCGCAAGCATATCGCCTGAGGCAATGCCATTGCTCATACCTACGATCCTGGAAATTGCATGATCAGGTTCTATGTCAAGGAGGTGTTCACCGCAGGGTATGTCATCATCCTTGCTGAAGAGCCCCGATGAAAGGTTTGTGTTCCATGTATTCCAGCCCTTGAGGGATTCATTATCTTCCCTGCGGACAAGAAGTGCGCAGAATGTAGTTGAGAACACACGGAACGACCACTCATTGAGGGCCTGATGGATGTCCTTGAGATGATGAATATGGGAGAGGTTTTCCGTAAAGCGCGCATATTCGTCATTCAGTTCGTCCCTCTCATTCATGATAAACAAATTCACAACCGCATTCCACCCCTTGCGCGCCGGACGAAAGAGGATGACCACCCCGAGTACGCTCACAAGCATCAGGGTGGTATGATTCTCGATGTGCAGTATTTTCCCGGGAAAGAGCCCGATCACTCCAAGGAGGATAACGATGCCGATCCAGAACACGGCGGTCCTCACCTGTTGGAGGGCATGTCTTAGATTAAAGACGAAAAGGCCATAGGCAAGGTATGTGAGTCCTATAAATGCAAAGGTCCCGAGGGGATAGAACTCGACCCCATTGATGGCAGGGATATTGGACATGCTCAATGCAGCCAGGATTTGAAAGGCTCTAAGGACGCGACTGACCTTGGTCTTCTGCAAGGCCTTTGTCTTCTTGCGTTCCTTATTGAGCAAATAGATTCCATAGATAAGGCCGGCAAGCCATAGTCCGCTCATAACATCGAAAAGTATGGCCTTATGAGCAAAGTAACCCCAGTAATAGGTATACATGCCCTGGAAGTAGTAGCGGGTCTGGGAAAGTGGCGCCATGATGATCCCGATACTGTATGCCGCATAGACTACCCACCACTTGGTTTTTTTTCCAATCACGAGGTAGGCGAGATGGAGATTGACCCCGAACATGATAAGACAAAGAAAGAAGTGATCGAGACGGGATATCTTCAATGCAAGATTGATGTCCGGGACGATGGCCACGAGGGTGATATCAAGATTTAAAAGGGCATAACAGAAGCTGATAAGGCTGAAGAGCATGGCCTCGAGACGATTCTGTTCAAGACCTAAGACAAATAATGAGAGAAACGCTGCACAGAGAAAGGATAAAAGAGGGGGTATGCCATAGGGTACGATCCTGTTGATGACATAGAGTGCACCATATTCATGTAACATCCAGAAAAAGACCGGGCTGATGGCTATATAAGCAATAGCGAGGACTGCCTTGAGCCCTATTGTGAGCATCTGCCTCTTTGAGGACATGCTCATGTTCAGGAGATCTTTATAAGTGAGTCCCTAGACGATCAAGGCAAGAGGGATGACGAGGAGGGTATCGACTTGTACGGGGTCGATGCCTAAACCGGAGAGGAAGTTAAAGGCCTGTATGAGAATAGCAAGCCCGAAGCCGATGAAGAAAATCCTCAATCCTTCTTTTCTCTGAGGATCAGTCTCTTTCCTTGATGCCTTGAACAGGACAACGCTGCAATAACAGAATATGGCAAGCAGCACCCACACAAGCGGCGCATGCATGATGCCTCCCCCCTGGATGCCGGCCATACCGGTAAGACCTGCCTTGAAGATCAGCAACGATATGAGTATGCCACTGATGCCATACCCCAAAGGAATAGCAAGACTACGTGGTTGCCGCGCAATACGGTATACGAGGTGAACATATGAGCCTATTGATGCTGCGATAAAGATATCGTGCAGAAGGAAGATCTGCAGGGTGTTTGTCTCAGGGAGAAGTGCGATTACAACATCTCTGAGATTGAGTATGGCCATGAGCATGCAGTTCATGGCCAGCAGTGTTTTGTTGGTCTGATCCGTCTTCCTGGTAAAGAGAAACAAGGCGAGGCTTACACAGATAGTTATGGAGATAATCTTCGCCAAACCGAAGGATAACAGGTCCGACAGATACATTCCGAGATTTATGCTACCCAGGTTCAGGACAAGAACTACAATGTCATAGGAAATCGGCAGCAAGATGAATGCAGCCAGGATCCATTTGATAAGCTCTCCTCTTGTGATGACCGGTTCTTCCTTGTCTTCCTCATTCATGACTACTCCCAGCGCAAGGAACACCAGGGGGATAAACGCAAATGAAACAGGCGCAATGCCCAGAAAGGAGAACGTTTGTATGGATGCCAGGATCAATAGTCCTGTAATGCCTGAGAAAACAAACCATATATCGAGTGCCTGGCTGGTGATCCTCTTTTCACCCATTGCATGATACAGGACAAAGGCGCAATAAATGACCCCTGCACCGGCCAACAGGGGGAAAATCAATTCCGGCAGTGCCTGCACCCACCAGGAAGTGGCAACAAGGAGTGTAGTTATGCCATAAAAAGTCCCCAAAAGGTATTTCCTTAATCGGGCACCTGATATCTTTCGGCAAAGATGAACGCAAAGCGGGAGGGAAAAAAAGGTAAGGGGAAAGAGAAACCTGCGCACTGTAGACAGTACAATGTTAGACCCGCTGCAGAGTATACCGATATCCCCAAGGCTGTAAAGCCATCCAAGGCAACAAATGATCCCCAGCAGTCTGAATTTCCAGACATTCCTGCCTTGATTTCCTATGGGGAAAAGGATGAAGGTGCAGCACAACCATGTGGCAAGCGCAGGAAGTATTGCCGGAAAGATCTGGTTGGGTTCTCCTGGTGTCAGCATTTTTTCTTTAACCCGTTATCCTTTAGGCACTCCTGTCCTACCTCTTCTCTGGTCGTTCTTATCGGATCTTAGGAGGTAAGATTAAAGGAATAATAGCGCTTTACAGTTCAGCACATGATCTTTAAGGTGAAGTAATCGGGCAAAATCACCCTCTTGGGAGTAAAAAGGTGAACAATAACTCTTTGATATACCGGAGGAGGTTTGTTGCAGTGTCTGCGATCCTCATGCAGCTCTGCCTGGGAACAGTCTACGCCTGGTCGATCTTTAAGAAGCCCATGATGGCTTCTAACGGCTGGGGTGAGATCCAGACCCAGGCCGCATTCATGATCAACTCTTCGATGTTTGCCTTCGCCGTTGCCTTCGGCGGCACACTGGTGGACAGGGTAGCACCCCGGGTTATCGGGTCCTTGGGCGGCATTATGTTCGGTATTGGAATTCTTTTGGCTGGTGTGGCGAACAGCATAAAGAGCATAGGCCTGCTTTTGGTTGCCTATGGCCTCATCACCGGGCTCGGGGGTGGTTTCGGGTATGTGACCCCCATCGCCACGCTCATCCGGTGGTTTCCGGACAAGCGGGGACTGCTTACCGGCCTAGCGGTCATGGGGTACGGCCTTGGTGCGTTCACGCTGGGCAACATCGGACCCCATCTTATAATAACGTACGGCATTGCCAATACCTTTTATGTGTGGGGGGGTGTCAGCCTCGTGATCATCTTCACGGCAGCCCTTACGCTCATGAATCCCCCGGAAGGCTGGAGCCCTCAGAGTAAATCATTATCGATGCAAACTGCAGTCCTGCCTGTCTCATCCACCTTTTCCGATGCCATACGTACGCCCAGGTTCTGGATCCTGTGGATGATGCTTTTTGTAAGCCTCACCGCCGGTCTTGGACTGATATCCCAACTTTCTCCCATAGCCCAGGATATCATGATCAGGGTTCATGGAGGTGCCGTATCCGATGAGAATATGAAATCCATTGTTATCGCTTCCGGCACTATTGTGGCTATTGCAGGCATCTTCAACGGACTCGGCAGGCTCGTATGGGCCTGGATCTCCGACTTTATCGGGAGAAAGGCTGTCTTTGCACTGATATTCATCTCCCTGTCTCTGGGTTTCACCGCACTGGCCCATGTGAACACCATATTCATCTTCGCCGGGCTCTGTTTCTACCTCCTGGCCTGCTACGGCGGGACTATGGCCTCCATGCCCGCATTGGCGGCAGACGAGTTCGGACCAACACATATCGGCAAGATCTACGGGGTGATATTCACTGCCTGCGGATTCGCCGGCTTCTTCGGTCCGTTTGTATTCGCCCGGGTGAAAGAGCTCACCGGAAGTTTTACCTATGCCCTGTATATGGAGTCAGCAGTTGCGGTTTTGGGGCTGGTGCTTGTGCTTGTTCTTAAAAAGATCAGTCGGTAATAGTTTTAGGTTTTAGGTTTTAAGAACATGAATTCGATTGATGTGTGGGTTTAGAACTTAAAACTTCAAACCTAAAACTTAAAACCTATCTGCCAATTGACACCCTGAACATTTCCCATTAATTGTGTACTGTCCTGATAAGAAAGGTATCAAACAACGAAAGGATGTTCACATGGCACGAGTAGCTTTCATCGGTTGGCGCGGCATGGTCGGCTCGGTCCTCATGGACAGGATGATGGCGGAAGATGACTTCCACGGATTCGAGCCTGTCTTCTTCACAACCTCCCAGGTTGGCCAGAAGGGCCCGAAGGTGGGAATCACGATCCCGCCGCTCAAGGATGCATATGACATCAAGGAGCTGAAGACTGCCGACATCATCGTCACCTGCCAGGGGAGCGATCACACCAATAAAGTCTATCCCAAGCTCCGCAAGACCGGATGGAGGGGCTACTGGATCGATGCATCATCGGCGCTTCGGATGAAGGACAACAGCATCATCATCCTAGATCCCGTAAACAGGGACGTTATCGATAAAGGCCTGAAAAAGGGCATTAAGGACTATATCGGCGGCAACTGCACCGTGAGCCTCATGCTCATGGGCATCGGCGGCCTGTTCAGAGAAGGCCTGGTGGAATGGGTGACGTCCATGACCTACCAGGCGGCATCCGGCGCAGGCGCCAACAACATGCGCGAGCTCGTGGAGCAGATGGCCTATGTGGGCAGGGCATCAAAGAAACTGCTCGACAAGCCGGCAACCGCGGCCCTGGAGCTCGATAAACAGGTGATCTCCGCCCTCCACGACAAGACCTTTCCAAAGAAGATATTCGGCTATCCGCTGGCCGCCAGCCTCCTGCCCTGGATCGATATTGCCATGGAAAACGGCCAGAGCCGGGAGGAATGGAAAGGCATTGTTGAGACCAACAAGATCCTGGGCACAAAGAAGACCGTTCCCGTGGACGGCATCTGCGTGCGCATAAGCTCCATGCGCTGTCACTCTCAGGGGCTTGTGATCAAGCTCAAGAAGGACATAAGCCTCAAGGAGATAACAAAGATCATTGCAGGAGCCAACGACTGGGTCAAGGTGGTCCCCAACATCAAGGAGGAGACGCTCAAGCACCTGACCCCGGCTGCCGTAACCGGCACGCTCACGGTCCCGGTGGGCCGCATCCGCAAGATGAACCTCGGTGATAAGTACCTCACCTGCTTCACCGTGGGCGACCAGCTCCTGTGGGGCGCTGCCGAGCCCATCAGGAGGATGCTCAAGATCGCCCTGGGGTTCATCAAGGAATAACCTTTTAAAGAATTGCCCCCACGGAGGTCCTTATCTCCGCGGGGGCAATCCTATTGAGCATTCTTTCCTCATATATCCACCGTTGTTCACGATAATCCCGTTGCACCCTTTTCCTTCTCCCTGCTAGGGTGAGTATATACCATTGATATGGGGAATCCTGGTGAAAGAGCAGAGAGTGCGGACGGTGAATGAATACGAAGGTAAGATCATTCTGAAGCAGTGGGGCATCCCTGTTATTGACGAAGCCATTGCAGGGAATGAGGAAGAGGCCGCCTGTTATGCCGATGGTTTCGGTTATCCGGTAGCATTGAAGGTATGTTCGGAGGAAATCCTCCATAAGACCGATCAGGGGGGGGTGGTCCTGAACATCTTGGATGCCGTCGCCCTCAAACGATCCGCCCGCGAGTTGCATTCCCGCTTTGCACGTATCCCCCATGTGCTGCTCGTCCAGAAGATGGCCTGCCCGGGGATAGAGCTCATCCTCGGCGCCCGGCGCGACCCGGTTTTCGGCCCGGTTGTCCTTGCCGGTATAGGCGGGGTTTTCACTGAGGTCTTCCGCGACACGGCCATTGAGCTGGTACCCGTATC
>JBEKLI010000020.1:0-10411 GCA_050010275.1 Desulfomonilia bacterium
AGCCCCTCGCCTGCGCGCTGAATGGTCTGGAGCTGGCGCGGTTCGGAATCGGCAAGAGTATCTGCATCATCGGCCTCGGCCCAGTAGAACGATGCCCGGAAGTAGGCGCAGCACGCACCGCACGTCAGGCATGGATGAGGTTTATCTCTTGTGTCGTCCTGCATGGTTTTTACCTGAATCTTTTTTCAGGGATTATATGAATGAGCGTGGCTTGGAAATCAACTGCAATCATGGACGTCCGTCTTTGAACCACTGCGGGTGCGAGAAAAGATATCCTTCCCCGTATTGCCTTGCCATATCGACGTTGAACCCCAGCACATTTTTACCCCCGGCCAGGACCGCTGTCGGCCACCATAACCATGCATCTTCGTAATTCTCATAGAGCGCCTTTTCCAACTCAAAATAGATCTTGGCCCTTTTGGTTTCATCAACAGTCTCTCTACCAGCCTTTATAAGCGTGATAGCCTTTTCATTATGGCTCCGGCCATTGTTGAACGGGCTCTGCGGATCATACAACAATGTGGCTATATGGTCGGGCTCCTGTATCCAGGGATAGAGATTACCCACGACATCGAAATCAAGTTTCCTAAACGGCTCCATCATGCCGGTTACGCTTAAGAAAACCGGCTTCCATGTAATGCCGACCTTTTCAAGCATGGCCATTACAGCCTTTGCAAAGGCCTGGGCCTCAGGTATATTGAGGGTGAAACCCCGCAAGGTGAGGCCATTTATATAACCTGCTTGGGCAAGGAGTTTTCTGGATAACTCAGGATCATAGCTTACGGGCTTCAGGTCAGAGTTATGCGCCCAGTGGTCATCGGGGTACATACAGCTGGCGACCCTGCCGAGGCCGAATTGTGTCCCCTTGACCAACGCATTTCTGTCTATGGCATGGGATATGGCCTGACGGACCCGAATGTCTGCGCAGGGCCCTTTCGAATGGTTAAAGGTTAAATATACCAGCCAGTTCAACGGCATGGTACTGACATTGAAGTTGGGGTCGCTTTTCACCAGTTTATATTGGACGGCATCCAGTACGATAAAGTCGAGCTTGCCTGCCTTGAGGTTTGCCAGTCGAACGGATGGGTCTGGAATGACCGAGACCCTGATCCCATCGAAATACGGCATGTCCGGGAGGCCTACGCTGCGTCCGAACCACCAGTTCGGGTTTCGTTTTAATTGTATGTAATTATCAGTGCTGGCTGCCTCCAGCATATATGGTCCTGTACCCACAGGATTCGTATCGAGAGGTTTGGCGTCCTTTGCAAGGGCTGAATACTGTTTCACCTGCAATTGTAGATCAGCAAGCATTTTTTTCGCCTTTTCGGCCTTCTGCGCATCCTTTTCATTTGCAGCCTTTCGTTTGGCGATTACGATATCACGCTCGATCTTTTTGATCTTGATCATGGCAGTATCGTGCTCAAGCGCCCTGGCCGAGACTGCATATCCCGGAACACTTGCCATGGTGCCCAGGAAAGACCCCCATGGCCTTCTGAAATGCCACTTGAGAGTATACTCATCCACTATCTCTACCGACTTCAGGGGCTCGATCCAGGCCCTTGTCCAGGCGGCATTGTCCCTGTCCAATATCCAATCCATCTGGTATTTAAGACTCTGCGCATTGAAAGGGGACCCGTCATGGAACTGAGTGCCCTTTTTGAGCTTCATAAGCACGGTAACGTCATCGAGATATTCCCAGGATTCGGCAAGCCAGGGAATGGTCGGCTTGTAGTTGGCATCAAGGAGGATGAGCTTTTCATACATAAAACTCATGGTCACCCAGTCCATGACAGGGAAGTGATTAGGGTTCATCAGCCCTATATACACCGGCGACGCAGCTCGCATATATCCGCCCCTTACAGGCTTTGTGGGACAGTATTTCACCCCCCATTCCATCCACCCCGGTTTTGTCATTGTACTATTCTGCGCCAGTGCCGGAGTGGTAGGAAAGACCGCCAGGAAGAAAAGAATGACAAATGCAATGCCGGATACTGACAAAACCCTTTTCTGCATAGTAACAGTAACCTCCGTTAATATAATCCCTTAAAGTCCCAGATGGCAGGCCACCATATGATCGCTGCCGTTTATGCCCTTCAGAACAGGCTTCACATCCCTGCAGATCTCTTGGGCAAGGAGACAACGGGGATGGAATTTGCACCCGGAAGGAGCATTGAAAAGGCCGGGGACCTCTCCTTTGACCATGCAATGTTCCCGGCTGTATTCTATCTCAGGGTCCGGGATGGGCACAGCCGCAAGTAATGCTTTTGAGTACGGGTGCCCCGGATTATGATACAGTTCTTCCCTATCAGCGATCTCAACGATTTCACCCAGATACATGACTGCAATCCTGTCACTGATGTACCTGACAACGGCCAGGTCATGGGCTATGAATAAATAGGTCAGATTGAATTTCTCTTGAAGCGCTTCGAGCAGATTGATTATCTGTGCCTGTATCGAGACATCCAGGGCAGAGACCGGCTCATCACAGACGATAAAGCATGGGCGCACGGCCAATGCCCTTGCAATCCCGATACGCTGCCGCTGCCCGCCACTGAACTCGTGGGGATATCTCTTGGCCATGGCCGGGTTCAGCCCGACCATCTCAAGCAGATAGGCGACCCGATCGGTGTATTCGCCTTTGCCTCCGGTCAGATTGTGGATCAAGAGGGGCTCGCCGACAATTTCGGATACACTCATCCTGGGGTCCAGAGATCCGAAAGGATCCTGATAGATGATCTGCATATACCTTCGAAGCTTCCTGCGCTCGTACTTCCCGAGTTTGGTGATATCCGAACCCTGAAACACGACAGCACCCGATGTCGGACGATCAAGCTGAAGAATGGTCCGGCCTGTTGTAGTCTTTCCACACCCGCTTTCACCAACGAGCCCGAGGGTTTCCCCGCAGGTGATGTGAAAACTCACACCGTCTAAGGCCTTGAGGTCGCCTATCTTCCTTTTAAAGATTACCCCGTGATATATGGGAAAGTGTTTTGTCAGATCTCTGACATGAATGAGGGTAGAGTCATTCATCTCAGACACCTTTCCAGCACGCAACTTCATGGTTATCAGAAACTCCTCTGAGGGTCGGGGCTTCTTTACTGCATTTATCGATTACATGCCTGCATCTTGGATGAAACGGGCATCCCGGCGGCAGGCAGGCAAGGTCCGGTGGCTGGCCTTCTATGGACATGAGTTTCTGTCTGATATCCTGGTCCAGCCTCGGGACCGACTCCATAAGCCCGATGGTATACGGGTGCCTAGGCCTGCGGTAGAGATCCCCGGTCATTGCCTTTTCAATGATCCGGCCTGCATACATGACAATGACCTTATCCGCATAACGTGCGATAACGCCAAGGTTGTGGGTGATGATGATAAGGGCGGTTCCACGATCCTTAGTCAGGCCCTTCATGAGCTCCAGGAGCTCGGCCTGTATGGTTACATCCAAGGCGGTGGTGGGCTCGTCCGCTATTATCAACCTGGGGTTGCAGGAGAGCCCCATGGCGATCATGACACGCTGCCTCATGCCTCCGCTGAACTCATGGGGGTATGCACCCACCCTGGCCTCGGCATCGGGGATCTGCACGGACTTCAGCAGCTCTATGCAATCCTTCAGTGCCGCTTTTTTCCCCATGCCCTTATGGAGCATCAGGGGCTCCATGACCTGGCGGCCTATGGTCAGTACCGGGTTGAGGGAGGTCATGGGCTCCTGGAATATCATGGCTATCCGGTCGCCCCTGATTTCGCAGATCTCCTTCTCGCTTAAGGCAAGGAGATCCCGGCCTTCAAAGAGTACTTTCCCATGAACGATCTTTCCCGGCGGGTCCGGGATAAGCCGCATGATGGACAACGCACTGACCGTCTTTCCGCAGCCGCTTTCCCCGACGATGCCCAGGGTCTCCCCCTCATCGAGATCATATGAGATATCATCCACAGCCTTGATGATGCCATGGTCGGTTAGGAAATGGGTGCTTACGTTTCGAACCTCGAGCAGCATATTAAAGCCTTATCCCATCATCGGGTTATTCCCGCTTACTCCGCCATAGTGGCCGCTACGGCTGCGAAGGCTGGAGCGCAGTCTTGGGTCGAGGGCGTCCCTGAGGCCGTCTCCCATGAAGTTGAAGGCAAGGACTGCAAGGGTTATCATCAACCCGGGCGCTATCGAAAACAGCGGCACAATCTCCAGATAAGAATAGCCGATCCTCAGTTCGTTTCCCCAGCTCGGCGTCGGCTGTTGAACGCCGAGCCCCAGGAAGGAAACAGCACTTTCCAGCATGATGTTCCCGCCCAGTGCGATGGTGGCAGTAACGATTACCGGTGCCATGACATTGGGAAGGAGGTGCTTGAACATTATCCTGAAGCCTGAGGCACCCAGCGCATGGGCCGCCTCTATATAGGGGAGTTCGCGTACGAGCATCACCTGGCCGCGCACGATCCGTGCAAACCATGTCCATGCAAGGGCCGTGATAGACACTATGACGCTTGGCATCCCTGGTCCCAGGGCCGATACGATGACGAGCATCAGCACCAGCGCGGGCATGCACATGAAGGTGTCCGTTATGCGCATGACGACCATGTCTACAACGCCACCCTTGTACCCTGCCACAAGGCCGATCAGCACCCCGATGAGGGCGGAGAAAAAGGTCGAGAGCGCACCCATCATCAATGTGGCCCGGGAGCCGTAGATAACCCGCGACAGTAGATCGCGACCCACGTCGTCCGTCCCGAGCAGGTGCTGATAGGATGGGCCTTGAAGGACACGGTAGAGATCCTGCTCATTCGGGTCGTACGGGGCGAGAAAAGGCGCGAAGATTGCCATGGCCGCAAGGGAAAGGATAATTACTATACCCGCAAAAGCGACCCTGTGTTTTGTGAGTGCACGAAAGACCTCCCATGAACCGGCCTGGGGTGCCGCGAAACCAGAATCCTGATTGTATGACAGGTTCTCTGTTTTCATTGCTGTACCCTTACCCGCGGATCGAGATATGCGTATAAAAGGTCGACGATAAGGTTCACGACCAGTATGTTGATGGCGACCATGATCAGTGTAGCCTGAATTACGGGAAAATCGTTTGCAAAGATTGCATTTACGCCCATGCGGCCGAGACCGGGAATGGCAAACATGTACTCCACGATAAAGGACCCTGCTACTACATACCCCCAGGCAAGGCCGATAACTGTGACCACAGGTATCATGGCCGGCTTTATTGCATGAGAGATGATTACTGCCCTTTCCTGCAAGCCCTTGGCATATGCAGTTCGGATGTAATCCTGACCCAAGACCTCCAACAGGCTCGATCGCACATACCTGCTTAAGAGCCCCGCCCCCTGAGTGCCCATGATAAAAGTGGGCATGGCCACACAGAGGAGATTACCTGAAATACTTTCCGAAAGAGGGACAAAACCCGATGGAGGGAAAATGTGCATGATCACGGCAAAGAGGTAGATCATGACGATCCCTTCCCAGAACACCGGGATGGAAACGCCGATAATGGCACCGGTGGTCAAAGAGACATCGAGCCATGAGTTCCGTCTCAGTGCTGAGATGATCCCGCAAGGAAACCCGATGATAAAGGCCCAGAATACCGAGCCTGCAAAGAGCTCCAGTGTGACAGGCAGCCTGTGCATGAACATGGGAAGTACCTGCTCTCCGGTGGCAATGGATACCCCCCAGTCACCCTGAATGAAGTTTTTCATCCAAATGACGTATTGTATGTGAAGGGGCCTATCCAACCCGAATTGAGATTTAAGATCCTGGAGAACCTCATGACTGACAGGACCCATCTGGGATGTCATTAATGCTGCCTGAATCGGGTCTCCGGGCAATACCCTGCCTAATGTGAAAATGAGGATAGAGACAAAAAACAAGATCAGAAAGGAATAGAGTATTCTCCTGAGGATGTATTGTCTCATATGTTCAGCTCATGAAGGTTTGGCCATCTTTCCTGGAGGAAAATGCAAATATCTTAGATATGATCGATTCATTTGAAATAGTCGTCAACATGGGCTAAGAGATCTCTTGCCTTTTGTTTGACCGCCCCATTGACAAATGCCTCTTCCGGAAAGATACCATCCGGTGCGGATATGATCTTGTTTAATGTTGTGACAAAGAGTTCTTTGTCCTTGATCTGAACAGCATAATACTTTGCATATAAGAAATACCATAACAGATACTTTGATTCCGAGATCTCAAATGCTTCATTGAAATGATTTTTCGCCTGATCAGGCTGTCCCCCGAACATCTCAGGACGTGTTGCATAATATACACCCATCAGTGCATGGATGCCGCCGTGATAGAATGTATCATCCAATACAAGCACCCTGTCCATCATGGCTTCGACCTTGGGTATATCCTTCAGGGCATCCGGGTTGTCCGAATGGGCAAGGTTGATCCACGACAGCCAGGCATTCGTTGCAAAATACAGGGCAGCGATATCTCTTTTATGAATGGTTTTCAGGGCATTGGTAAAGACCTGTATATCGTCCTGCTCAAGGGCTTGTTTAAATGTTCCATTGCGCTTCAGGTTTCTGAAGGCATATTCTCTCGCCTTATAATAAAGCCCTTGGGCCTGCTGTTTATCGGTATCTTCGACGAATAAGAATGCATACCCCATGTTGGCCTCAGCAGCACTTGCCAGGAGGTATCTGTTCTCCGGAGAAACCATGATAAAACCATCCATCTGAATAAGCATTGCCGGCATTGCAGCACGGACCAGGTCCACGTCGGGATTTGCGTTTGTGGCGCTACGCATATCCTCCATGAGGGGCTTCATGCCGTCTACCGTCATCTTGGCCATGGTAGACGCACACCCACCAAGAAAACTCACTGAAATGATCCAAGACAGCATGAGGAGCATGACATTACGAATAGTTGCCATAAGACCCCCTTTCCATCACTCTTTCTTAAGTCCAATACATGATTCTGAATGCAGGAGAACAAAGAACTCTCATCATTAAGATTGAGCATTTCAAACTAAATGTAAATAACAGGACTCCTCTTGTTATTCCTCTATAGGCCAGATCATCCTGCAGTCACCGTAATTGTATCCTAAACTGAACCCGACAAACGTCGTCTGTTCAGGGCCTTTAAAGCCGAGGCCGAAACCGAGGACGCCTTCATCGAACCCGAATCCGAATTGAACCCGATGGAGTTCACTCCCCAAACCCACGCCTATACCAACATTTTTATCGCATCCTAAATGTGAGTTGAACGTCTTAAAGCCGAAGCCGCATATAAATTTACTGATCTTGATGCCCAACCCCCCGGTCTTACAGTTGCAGTCATATTCGCTCTCTCCGGCAAAAGCCAGGGTCCCGCAGCCGATAAAAGCGATGAGTAAAAATGTTGCTACACATTTATTCATGTCATAGCCCTCCTGAATGATTTAAATTCCTTCATGTATAACCAACCCATTCACTCTATTATCTTCATTTCAACTTCCTGTTCAGCGGGTGGATTCCCATTTTTAAAAAATCATCTCATCATACAATTAATTATGAATTAAATAGGTTCGCTTCTTTACTATATCATAATTGATTGTCTCCTGGAGATGTCACTTAAGTTAACCCTTTATTCCCTAACCACAATAATCATCGACGTATGGGGAAAGTACCTTGTGATAGATACCTATGCAGAAGACATCTACCAGCATCTGATGCGCTTGTATGCCAATGTTGGCAACAACTCCATGGTGCTCAAGACCTATGAGCGATGCAAGGATCAGATCGCGAGCGATCTTGGATGCCCTTTGAGTCAGGCGACCGAACTCCTCGCAGAGGCACTCCTTTGCTGATCTCTGCACACTCATGCCCTCATTTTATAATACCTCCGAATATATCAATGGCTAAAATCATCTCCCCATTTTGCATAGTTTGAATTATATACATAGAGACCATATGAAAGTGAGATTCAACAGGGCCGAACTGTTGTTTGCAGAATAAATGGGCATAAAGGGGACATACTCTTACCCTCTTGCTTGGATGATCCCAGGCATCATGTATATGCTGATGGTGGTGCCGGCTTTGCCCGTTCATGCGCAGGACTATCCTCCTCCGGACACAAGCACCATTACCTTGTTTATTGAAAACGATATCACCGACAGGACTGACTGGTGGTACACGAGCGGGATCAAGCTCACCTGGATCTCGCCTGACCTCTTAAAGTCAGACAATAAAGGAATCGTCTTCAAATGGGCCGATTCCTGTATTGACAGGATCCCTTTTATAAATGAGCCGGGGCTCCTTCGCACCTTTTCCGTCTCATTCGGTCAGAGTATTTACACACCGGAAAACAGATTGGCGAAAGAACCTATAAAGGATGACCGGCCCTATGCGGGCATTTCCTACCTTGCCCTGGGCTTTCATGGGAGAAACGCATGGAAGATGGATACCCTGGAATTCGATATCGGCATGGTAGGCCCTCACTCGTATGCAGAGCAGACCCAGAAAATCGTCCATAAACTTACCGGATATTATGAGCCTCAGGGGTGGGACAATCAGCTTCATGACGAGCCGATCTTTAATATCTATTTTGACAGGAAATGGAAATTGATCAAAGGCCCTCTGAATGATGCCCTGGAGTATGATATAATTCCTTATGCAGGCATTAACCTGGGCAATGCCCTTACTTCTGCAAATGCAGGCTCGGAAATACGGTTGGGGTGGTACATTCCGAACGATTACGGCACATTCCTCATACGGCCCGGTTCCGACAGCAATGCCCCCCTCGACAAGGATGATCCCCGTTATTCCCCATCACATCATAACCCCGGGGCATATCTCTTCGCAGGCATCGATACCAATGCGGTACTGAGGAACATCCTCCTGGACGGCAACACCTTCAAGGATAGCCTTGGCGTGGAAAAGGAGCCTTTTGTCGCCAATCTCTTTGCAGGGTTTGGAGTAACCTACCAACGGGTGAAACTCACGTTCGCCCAGGTCTACAGGACAAAGGAATTCAAGAATCAGGATACGGGAGAGGTATTCGGCTCTCTTACCCTTTCGTATTCCTTCTGATAAAGAACCGGGTCAATTCAATAACAACTCAGAGAAGGTCTCTGCTCAGATCCTTTCCGATCGTAGTGCTCTTCAATTCTAAACCAAAGAGAGAAGCAGCCGTAACGCCCAGATCGGCAATGAGGATGGGTCTGTCTTGTATGCCTGTCTTGCCGCCTGGCACTGATATTGCGGCTACGATGGGAAGCGTATCCACCGAGCCGTGGCCTCCGTTGTACACCCGCCACGGAGGCGACCATGTCGGCGCCTTGATGCCCACATTGGGGATCTGGCCGTTATACACCGGTATCTGCCAGCCGTTTTTCGCAAAGATGATGAGGTCGGGCCATATAACGGTCTTTTCCCTGTCAACGTCAACATAATAGGTATGATAGAGCTCTCCCGGAAGGCATACGCCTTCGATGCCGTTCTTCATGTCGGTACGGTCCAGTACCCACCACGGGCACTCCATGACCCCGGTCTGGGGATTCAATGCCCTGTGAGCCTGGAGAAAGGCCTTTGCTTTGGGCACACGATCCTTGTCGACGCGCCAGTACAGAACCCCGTAGCTGCTCACGCTGAAGGCATAGACTTTCTTCTTCTCCAGGATCCCTCGCTTCTCCACTATCCCTGCATTCTCTAATAGGCCCATGCAATCGGTGGATGAAAAGTCTTCGGTATAAAGGTGGTTCACTGCAGAGTGGTCGCTCAAGAGAATGATCCTTGCATGACCGAGCACTCCCTGTTTCTCCAGGCCATCGATAAGACGGCCGAACTGGATGTCTACATCGCGGATGACATTCAAGGCCGCCTCTCGGTACAAAAGCTTGTTCCTCATGCTTACGAGCTGATATTCGGGCTTGTTCTCGCACCCTCCGGGCGGTTCATACGCCTCCGATGCGTTTGTGAATTCCGACGGGTCCGCTGCACACCCGATGCAGTGCCCTGCATCATCACACTGGGCAAGAAGAATGTAGGCCATGTCGGGATTCTCACGCCTGAATATCTCAAGGGTCGAATCCACGATCCACCTGTCATGGGGAAAATGGTTGGGGAAAAATTCCATCTGCAATGTCAGGAGACTCCCCTGGCCTGTATAAAGCCGGGTCATGACATCATTCGGCATCATAGATCCACCGAACAACCCGAGGTGTGTCGATGCAGGGTCACAGGCCGCATCCTTGTCTGTGGCCGGATGGGCGAAGCTTTCGGAGTGTGGTCCCTTAAGATAGTCAGGATGGTTCACCCCGGTCACCAGGATATCGATGCCCGAACCTGCCGGATTATCACGGAACATCTCGCCCACCCATTCCTTGCCTGTGATGAGAAGGGTCTTTGCGTTTGGCCGGCGCCTCTTCCAGGCATGGAAGAGGGTATCAACGGGCCTGCCTTTATCATCCCTGGCAAATGACATGCCTGT
>JBEKLI010000021.1:0-10310 GCA_050010275.1 Desulfomonilia bacterium
GGAAAGACCCTTCTCTCCATAATTGACCGGTCGAGGTGGATCTCCTGGTTGCCTGTGCCCTTGAATTCTTCGTAGATGACCTCATCCATTCGGGAGCCCGTATCGACCAGGGCCGTGGCGATGATGGTTATGCTGCCGCCCTCTTCGATATTCCGGGCAGAGCCGAAGAACCTCTTCGGCTTTTGCAGGGCATTGGCATCGATACCGCCTGAGAGCAGCTTGCCCGATGGGGGGCAAACCGTGTTGTGTGCCCTTGCAAGCCTGGTGAGCGAATCCAGCAGGATCACTACATCCTTCTTATATTCAACAAGACGCTTGGCCTTCTCCATGACCATGCGGGCCACTTGCACATGCCTTGCAGCCGGCTCGTCAAAGGTGGATGCCACGACCTCTCCGTTGACGGAACGCTGCATGTCGGTAACCTCTTCAGGCCTCTCATCGATGAGCAGCACCATCAATGCCACGTCGGGATGGTTTTTCGTTATGCTGTTGGCAACACTCTGGAGCATCATGGTCTTGCCTGCCTTGGGCGGGGAGACGATCATTCCCCTCTGCCCCTTGCCGATGGGGACAAGCAGATCGAGCACCCGCCCGGTGAGGTTATCCGGCCCGGTCTCGAGCTTGAACTTCTTCAGGGGATACAGCGGGGTAAGGTTGTCAAAAGACACCCGGTGCTTGGCCGCCTCCGGGTCCTCATTGCTGATGGTCTCGAGCTTCAACAGGGCGAAATACCGCTCGTTGTCCTTGGGTGGTCTGATCTGGCCCCTTACCTCATCGCCGTTCTTGAGATTGAACCTCCTGATCTGGGAAGGTGAGACATAAATGTCATCCGGGCCCGGAAGGTAGCTATAGTCGGCGGAACGCAGGAAGCCGAACCCATCGGGCAGGATCTCCAACACCCCCTGGCCTGAGATGGAGACATCTTTTTCCGCCTGGGCCTGGAGGATTGCGAAGATGAGCTCCTGCTTGTTCATGGTGGCGGAACCCTCGATCTCAAGTGAATTTGCAGACTCGAGGAGGTCCTTGGGGTCCATCTTTTTTAAATCTTCTAAGTGCATATAACGTCCTTTTTAGCTTTATGAGCTGATGTGGGGTGTTACTGTGTGAGGGCCCACGAAACTGATTAATCGGTATGACATGGACTAAATGAAACAAATTACAAAGTCAAGCGCAAAAGGGGCCCGGTCTTGTGTTCCCTCCTCACAAATTATTTGTATATTACTTTCAAGGCATTGATTGCACGTTGGATGCCTTTTACCTGAATACATCCCATAGGCTCGAAGCAGAATTTCTCATCAACATGTTTGGGTATTACGTCGGTGGTGAGGCTGCTGACGATGATCTCCCCCGGAGAGCTGATGGTCTCGAGCCGCTGCGCAAGGTTCACAGGCTCGCCGATGACCGTAAAGTTCATCTGCTCGGTCGACCCGATATTTCCGGCCACCACTAACCCGGTGGCAATACCGATACCCACCTCAATGGCAAAGAGCCCATCATTCACAAGCTTATCTTTAAGCTCCATTACGCCTTTCTGGATATCCACGGCACACTGAATCGCCTTTACCACGTCCGTGTCCGTCTCATCCGGGATACCAAAGACCGCCATGACGCCGTCACCCAGAAACTTGTCGAGCATGCCCCCATGTTTAAAAATGACCGGGACAACGGTCTCAAAAAACCTGTTAAGCACCTCAACCACCTGCTCCACCCGGTTGCTGTCAAGGAGTGTTGTGAAGGAGGTGATGTCGGCAAACACGACGGTCACGATTTTCATTTGCCCGCCGAGACCAGTCATGCGGTCATCGGCTACAAGGTGCTCGGCCAGCCCTCGAGAGAAATACCTGCTCAGATTCATGCGTTTTTTCTCAAGATTAAGGAGGTCCTGGTATGTCCGTACAAGCGATGCAGTAATGGAGAGCTGATCTGCAATGAGCTCGAAGAACCTGAGCTCATTGGCCCCAAAGATACCGGGCATGTTGTCTCTGAAATTGATTACCCCGATACAGCGTCCTTCCGCAACGATAGGAACACATGCCAGTGACCCCTCCTGGTTTGTTCCCCTGTTGGAGAAGTTGGTGTCCTTTGTCACATCAGGGATATAAAAGGTCTTGCCTGTCTCCACTACCTTGCCGGCAATCCCTTCACCCCTTTTGAGCAGGATAGGCGGTCTGCTGGGTGTGTTCTTCATCAATGATGCGCTCACGACATGCAGGGTCTGGGTCTGCTCATCTATGAGCATGACCGAGATGCTGTGTATACCTGTGGCCTGTTTGATGATATCGAGCTGCCGTAAGAAGAGCTGGTTCCAATGGGAGAGGCTTGTCCCCTTGAGGGCCTCCCCGAGCTCTTTGAGAAGGGAGAGCTCCGCGATCTTTTGCTCATACCCCTCTTCAAGGGATACAATGCGCTCTTTCAGGATGGATACGATATCCCGTTCCATGGCTACATATCGAGAAGGGCCTTTACCCTCAATTCCATATCCTCATACCGCTTGGCAACAACATCTTCACTCAGCAGTGCCAGCTTGTCAGGTGTGAGGAACCGTGCAGCAGCGGTATTAACCTCATCCAGCGCTATTGTTCGCTTATGTGCGATGATATCCGCGAGATGGACCGTCACGGCCAGGCAGATATCCTTTGCCTTACCGGGCAGGTGGTGGTTTAAGAGACCATCCACAATGTCTTCGGGGAGATTCCACCTCTCAGCCACATATGCCCCCATCTCTGCATGGGAAAGGCCTGTTTCAATCTCCTCATTTGCCAGGTCATCAAGACAAGACAAGACCGATAAGTCACCCAGGCAGTATCCCCGCTGGAGAAAGATGATCTTGCCGAAATCATGGAGAAGCCCCAGCGTATATAAGGCACTACCCGCACTACATCCCAACAGAAGGCCAAGCCAATGGGCCAGGTGGGCCACCATGAGAGAATGCTCCCAGAGGAGCCTTGCCTTTTTCGGAGCAATCCGCTCCATGACCTGGTGTATGGCAATGGAAAATGCGAGATTGACTACCTCGTCGTTGCCCAGGATCACTACTGCGTTCTCCACGGATACGATCTGCCGCCGAAACCCATAAAAGGCCGAATTCACCACCTTAAGCAGGCGGGATGTGAGCACCGGATCCTTCTCAATGATCTTTGCCATCCTGGATGCTGCGGTCATCGGATCTCCGGCAAGCTCGATGATCTCCCTGGAAATAGAAGGCAGGGTAAAGAGGTTCTCTACATGGCGAAATTTCCGCAATGTCAATTTTCCGATATCCCGCTTTTTCTCGAGCCTTTCCTGATAACCCCACTGCTGTATAAGCAGCTCGATATCACTATCTTTGGCTATTCCGTTTGGTTGAAGTGTCGAGACAATACCGAAGGGGAGGAGGTCCTCGATCCAGTGCCGGTCGGTCTGGCTCATCCGAGCAAGAACCTGGCCGACCTCCTGGGGCCGGGATGCCATGAATGCATAGAATTGATAGAATACATTGCCAAGGAACTTCGCCTCTCCATCTCCATCTTTTTCGGATGCGGCTGTCTCTCTGATGCTCTCCCACAGGCTTTTGCCCCAGGGTGAATTCCCTTTGCTTGTGTTGAACCGTTCTACCGCCTCGAAGAACAGGGTCTGGATATCAGCGCCTTCATGAGGATATACGGCAATACCCTTTGGGATAGAGAGGAACTGGGCCGAGGCCTCATCCGCACCCATGCCAAATACACCGAGGATAAGATAATCTTTATAGGTGAGTGCAGTGTCCATCTCCCGCTTTGCCCGCAACGCCATATCTGCGTGTTCACGCGGGATCACTACAATTGCCATGCTGCCTCCAAGGAGCGAGACCTTCTTGATCTCTATATCCAGAGGGGCAAGGATATCCCTGAGTTCCATAACGGCTCTATCGACAATACGGAATCGAATCTTGACTTGGATCAAGGCATTAAATAGGATACATTTCTTTAAAGACACCGGGCGCGGCATAGTGTGTACATTTTTTTCGTGGGTAATGTTTATTTTTGCGGCTAAAGCCGCTCCAAATAATCTTCGATTGTATTATGGTGGGTTCATGCTGAGTGTTGAAAAAGCGAGAGAGACCATCCTCACAAAGATTCCGATCCTGCCTCCTGAACGGGTCTCACTGGAAAACTCTTTGGGAAGATACCTTGCCGAGGACATTACCTCAACACGTGCTATCCCCCCTTGTGATAATTCCGCTATGGACGGATATGCGATCCGTACTGAAGATGTGCCATTGGTTGGGACAACTCTGGTGATCGATTCCATCCTGCCCGCGGGGGTACTGCCCAGTCAACCCATGATCAAGGGTCATGCCGTCAAAATCATGACCGGCGCGGTTATCCCTGAAGGCGCAGATGCAGTGGTCAAGCGAGAGGAAACGGACGAAGATGTTGAACGGGTAAAGATCAACAAGGTGCCCCAAAAACGAGAAAACATCCGCTTCAAAGGGGAGGACATCAGGGAGGGCCAGATCGTCCTTACCAAAGGCTCGCTCGTTGGACCTGCCCAGATCGGGGTACTTGCATCCATAAGGCGTCCCATGGTGCAGGTCCACCAGAGACCTGTGGTGGCTGTACTGGCCACCGGTGATGAAATTACAGAACTCGGTGAGGAGGCTTTCCCGCAAGCAATCATATCTTCAAACTCCTATACCTTGATAGGCCTCATCAAAGCTGCAGGCGCCATTCCTCTCTATCTAGGCATAGCCAAGGACAACAAGGCGGACCTTAACGCAAAACTCGCCTCGGCGCATAAGGCTGATCTGATCCTTACCTCCGGCGGGGTCTCCATGGGGGATTTTGACCTGGTGAGGACTATCATGCACGAAGAAGGCAATGCCCTTGAATTCTGGACTGTAGACATGAAGCCCGGTAAGCCATTGGCATTTGGGGCCCTGTGCGGTGTTCCCGCCATCGGCCTGCCCGGGAATCCTGTGTCCGCCATGACCTCGTTCTACCAATTTGCAAGGCCTGCCATCCTCAAGATGCAAGGCAGCCATGACATCCTTTTACCCCGGGTACGCGCCCGGATCAAGGACGCCCTTGAGAACAAGGGTGACAGGCCCCATTACCTAAGGGGTATTCTGGAGCGCATAGGCGATGATCTCGTGGTCAGCCCCACAGGCCCCCAGGGCTCGGGCATCCTCACCTCCATGGCAAGGGGCAACTGCTTCATGGTCTTGCCCAAAAAGGCTGGATCCCTAAAACAAGGATCATTTATAGAATGCGAGATCTTCCAAGGGGGATATTTCTTTTAATGGAACTCTTTTGGTATGTGTTTTTTCATTACATGCCCTGTTTAAAAGAACATGAATCCCGAAAGCACCCGTATTCATCGAAAAGATGAATTGATGGTTGACAGAGCGGATGTAATAAGTATAAGTAGCCTACTTTTAAATTTTCAGTGGAGGACAGGATGCTAAGAAAAAATGAGCTTCTCGAGATCAAAGAGATCCTTCTCCAGATGAAGAAGGACATCCTAAAGACCCTTGCTGAGAGAATCAAATCCAATGATATTACAGCCCAGCGTGAGATCGGTGACATCTTTGACGACGCCGACCTCGAGCAGACAAGGGAGTTCAACCTCCTGCTCGGCACCCGTGAACGGCAGAAGTTGGACCAGATAGAGAGCGCCCTTACCCGGATGGAGCATGGTGAATATGGATTCTGCGAAGACTGCGGCGAAAATATCCCTGCCGGAAGACTCAAGGCCATGCCCTTTGCAACACTGTGCGTGAAGTGCAAATCAGAAAGGGAAAGCCTTGAAGGGCCCGCTACCCCTCTGTATGTAGAGGAAAAAGGCTGATTCCATGGGCTTGCGGGTTGAGGTCGGGCTCAAGCCGCACCTCTTTGATGCCCGGGGAGCACGGGTAAAAAGGCAGATCCTCCATGCCTTTCCACAATTAACGACTCTCGGACAAATATTTTGTTTTGATATCTATCATATCGCTGCAGAGGGCCTGAAAAGGGAATGGATTGAAGAGGCCTTCTGTGACCCGGTCATCCAGGATATCGCCATAGGCGCTCTGTTACGAAATGAGAGTGGCTGGTATATCGAGGTCGGGTTCAAACCGGGTGTCACCGACAACGTGGGCCACAGTGCGAGGTACGCCCTGGAGCTCATCTCCGGCAGCACCGTAGATGTCTATTCGGCACGGGGGTACCTCCTTCAGGGCGACCTTGAGAGAGACACCGCGCAGGCAATTGCAGATGACTGTCTGGCCAACCCGCTCATCCATACCCTTAAAGTCTTGCGTTACCCCGAGTGCGGGGCCATCGAACCTTCTATCCCCATGGTTACCGGGCTCCATGAGCCTGTGGTGGAAGAGTTGTCCCTGGACCTTACTGATGATGCCCTGCTGCGGCTGTCCCAGGAACGGACCCTGGCGTTGAACCTGGAAGAGATGAAGACAATTATAGGGTACATGAAGGACCCTGAGACACTGCAAAAGCGATCTGCTTTTGGACTCGGCGAAAAGATAACGGACGTGGAGCTCGAGTGTCTGGCCCAGACCTGGTCCGAGCACTGCAAACACAAGATCTTCAATGCACATATAACCTACGAGGAAGACGGCAAATCGGAAGAGATCTCTTCATTATTCTCAACCTATATCAAGGGCGCCACATCGAAAATCCGCAAGGCCGCCGGGAAAAATGACATCTGCGTGAGTGTCTTCTCCGACAATGCAGGCGTTATACGGTTCAACGATAATCATAATCTGGTCTTCAAGGTGGAGACCCACAACTCCCCCTCTGCCCTTGACCCGTATGGCGGTGCGCTCACCGGCATCGTGGGCGTCAACCGCGACCCCTTCGGCACCGGCATGGGCTCTAAGCTCATCTTCAACACGGATGTGTTTTGCTTCGCAAGCCCGTTCCACACGGGCAAACTGCCGCCCAAAATCCTTCACCCCTTGAGGATATTTGAGGGCGTAAGGGAAGGTGTCGAGCACGGCGGCAACAAGTCCGGAATCCCGACAGTCAACGGCTGCATCGTGTTTGACGAGCGCTATCTCGGGAAACCCCTTGTCTATTGCGGCACAGCCGGCATCATGCCAGCCATCATCAATGGAGAGCCATCCCACATCAAAAAGATCTTCCCCGGCGATTCAATCGTCATGTCGGGCGGCAGGATCGGTAAGGACGGCATCCACGGTGCAACATTCTCCTCTGAAGAACTCCATGAATCGTCCCCGACATCAGCCGTACAGATAGGCGACCCCATCACCCAAAAGAAGCTCACCGACTTCCTGCTCGTGGCCCGTGATAAGGGCCTCTACCACGCTATCACCGATGACGGGGCGGGAGGCTTGTCTTCATCCGTGGGTGAAATGGCTACTGCCTGCGGCGGGTGCCACATCGAGCTGGAAAAGCCGCCCGTGAAATATCTCGGGCTGAGCCCGTGGGAGATCCTTCTTTCCGAGGCGCAGGAGCGTATGACGCTGGCCGTACCCCAAGAGAACATTCAGGCCTTCCTTGGCCTGTCGCAGGAAATGGGTGTTGAATCCACGGTAATCGGCACATTCACGGATTCAGGGTTCTTCCACTGCACCTATGCCGGCAAGACCGTGGCATACTTGAGCCTGGATTTCCTCCACAACGGTCTTCCTACCATGAAGCTTACAGCCAGTTGGACGCCGCCTTCGGCAGACAAAAGCCCGACGCCAGAGCCTTCCGACCACCCAGCCAAGCTCAAGGAGATGCTCGGAAGGCTCAACATCTGCTCCAAGGAATACGTGGTAAGACAATACGATCATGAGGTTCAGGGCGGCTCTGTCGTCAAACCCCTGGTGGGCGTATGCTGCGACGGACCTTCTGATGCCGGGGTTATACAGCCCCTGCTGGATTCCCATGAGGGCGTTGTCGTATCTAACGGCATTGTCCCCAGGTATTCGGACCTGGATGCCTATCACATGGCTGCCTGTGCCCTGGATGAGGCACTAAGGAACTACATCTGCGTGGGCGGCAACCCTGATCACTGGGCCTTCTTGGACAACTTCTGCTGGTGCGACCCGGTGGTCAGTGCAAGGAACAAAGACGGCTCATTCAAGCTCGCCCAGCTCGTGAGGGCGAACAGGGCACTCTATGACTATGCACTTGCCTATTCCTGTCCCATGATCTCGGGTAAGGACAGCATGAAGAACGATTACATCGGTGGAGATGTCAAGATCTCCATACCTCCAACCATCCTGATCTCGGTCATCGGCAAGATCCCTGACATCACGAAGGCCGTGACCATGGACATCAAGCACGAAGGCAGCCTCATCTACATCCTAGGCAAGACAAAGGACGAGCTCGGCGGAAGCGAGTATCTTGCATCGTTCGGGAGAAAAGGCGCTTTCGTACCAGAAGTGGATGCAAAAAAAGCCTTAAAGCGATACCGCTTACTCCACAGGGCCATAACAGAGGGTCTCATCCTGTCGGCCCATGACTGCTCGGACGGCGGGCTTGCCGTGTGTCTGGCTGAGATGGCCTTTTCCGGCGGATACGGTCTTGCCGTCGACCTGGGCAAGGTCCCCTCCGAGACCGGTATGGACGATACGGAGATCCTGTATTCCGAGTCACAGAGCAGGATCATCATCGAGGTGAGCCCTCAAGACGGCAAAAAAATAGAAAAACTCTTCGGCAAGGATGCTGCTTGCATCGGGCAATCAACATCAGATACACTTCTTTCCGTCAGATCGACAGCAGGGGCTGCCCTCATCCAGGAAGACTTAGGCACATTGAAGACCGCCTGGAAGGCACGTCTGGATTTCTGATATGGCTACGATAAAGGCGCTTGTCATAACCGGATACGGAACCAACTGCGAGATGGAGATGGCTTACGCCTGCAGGCTCGCAGGCGCTCGGACGGATATCGCCCACATCAGCGAGGTCTTAAGCGGCACCTATAAAATCAATGATTATCATTTCCTCAACCTCCCCGGTGGATTCCTTGACGGCGACGACCTCGGCTCCGCCCAGGTAGAAAGTGTCCGCCTGAAACATGCACGTGTAAAGACATCCGGGAAGACCCTGTTCGAGGAGATCGAGACCTTCATCGGCCGGGGCATGCTCATCCTGGGGGTCTGCAACGGCTTCCAGGCCCTGGTGAAGTCGGGTATCCTGCCCGGCAACCCGCTGGGAAAGAGGCGGGTGTCGCTCACCTTCAACGACTCTGCCAAGTTCGAGGACCGCTGGGTAACCCTGAAGGTGAACCCCTTAAGCCCATGTGTTTTTACAAAAGGGATTGACCATCTACCCGTGCCGGTCCGTCACGGCGAGGGCAAGTTTGTGTGTGACAATGAGGAAACGCTCTCAGAGATTACAAAGGCTAACCTGATAACGGTTCAGTATGCCGATGATCAATTCTCCCCTACCATGGAATATCCCTGTAACCCCAACGGGGCAATATCCGCCATTGCCGGCATCTGCGACAAGACAGGCCGGATCTTGGGACTCATGCCGCACCCCGAGGCCTATACCCATGCAACAAACCACCCCTGCTGGACCAGGATGAAAACCCTGCCGGACAGGGGCGAGGGCATGGCCATCTTCGACAATGCGGTTGGCTTCCTTAAGGACATTATATAGAAAAAAGCCCAACGGGCTTGTCGTTCGCGGTTGTCGATTCCATGGTGAATGACCTATGTAGTAAGATCCGTCCCAAGGAGGGGAGGAACACACGCCAGCCTATTCCGACACTACGGGAAACATCTGTTCCCTGTAGACCATGAGGCCTTCCACCCCATAGATGATGAGTGCTATCCATACAATCCCAAAGCCGATGAACTTTGCGGTTGTAAAGGGTTCACTATAAACAAACACCCCAAGGAGGAACTGGAGTGTGGGGGCAATGTACTGCAATATGCCGATGAGCGAGAGCGGGATGCGCCTGGCTGCCGACGAGAACAGCAGCAGCGGCACAGCGGTTATAACGCCTGCTCCCATAAGCAGCGCATCCGTGATCGCCCCGACATGGAAGATTGCGCCATTACCTGCCCTGTCGGAATAGATCAGGAAGATGAAAGCCGGCAGAAGCAGGACGCCTGTCTCCAGGGCCAGGCCGTAGAGCGAGCCGAGCGGGGCAACCTTCTTGACCAGGCCATAGAGGCCGAAGGTGACGGCAAGGGTTAATGCAATCCAGGGCAGGGATCCATAGGCGATTGTCAGGTACACAACGCCTGCAGCTGCCAGGATGATTGAGATCCATTGCCACGTCCTGAGGCGTTCACGGAAGATGACGACACCAAGGAGAACACTGAGCAATGGGTTGATGAAGTACCCCAGGCTGGTCTCTATGATGAAGCCGGCCCCCACTGCCCAGAT
>JBEKLI010000022.1:0-13550 GCA_050010275.1 Desulfomonilia bacterium
GGCAGACTCGACGCGCCCGCCGCCGAAGCCACGCTGCCAGAAACTGCGCTCACCGCACTCGTCACACTCAACATGTTTCCGGGCCTCCTCTCGTGCTTGCTTTATCTATTGCCCATTGCCGATGCAATTTCTATTGCTTTGCCTTTGCTCTTGCTTTCTCGCTCCGTTGGTCCCTTGATCCTTGGTCGATTGATCCCTGTCGTTAGCTTTTCGCTATTTCCAGCGCCGACGCGATCCTCTTATCTGGAAAAGCACCTACTTCTTCTTAAAAAACTTGCTCAGCAGACTCTCAGAGCTGGACTTCACATATTTAACCAATTCCTCCTCATATCCGACGGTTGCGGCAAGGATGGCACGGTCAAAGAAAAGTACGATGCGGTTGTTCATCTCAAGGCTTTTCATGAGCTCATAGGATGATTCGAAAAAGTGTTTCTCAAGAAGATACAGCCAGAGATGCCGTTTGATGAGCATAAGAAACATGACCACTTCATGCAGCGGGATACCGTCTTGAAAACGTTTCTTCCCCATCTCACTGAAGCGCTTGTGGATCTCCTCTTTAGGACGGGCCCTGTCCAGCCAGTAACTTAAATTGCTGTATACGTCGTATACCCGCTCATACATGATCTCTTCAGAATACTTTTTATGGTACTCTGTCTCTCCTCTGGTCAGGAGATCCTTGACAACCCTTTTGGACAACGGCTCGGCATCGGTTTTCAATACTTCCATAATCTTCAAATAAAGCATGACTCCTCCATTCGCATGTATACCGGGCGTATAATTCGGCCAGACCCGTCTTATTTCTTCTTATACTACATTGATTCCATGCAAAAGCGCAACGATCAAAACCTCAAGGAGGATCGGAACCCTTCCCTGGGAAAGGTCGTTTATCATCATTATACTACTTATGGTACGGTTCGCCCCGAATGATGGTGAAGGCACGGTAGACCTGCTCCAAAAGCATTACCCTGACAAGTTGATGGTTGAATACCATGCAGGACAGCGACAATGACATGTCCGCATTCTCAAGCACCTTCTTTGGGAGCCCTTCCGGACCTCCAACATAGAAAAAGAGATTCTTGGTGCCGGAGAGCTGATAGCGCTCAAGGAGCTTGGCAAATCCCTCTGAGGTCAGGGTACTGCCTTCGGGAACCAAAACGATATGCCTGCCTTCCCTGGTCTGCGGTTGGAGATCCTTGGATTCGATTATCTCGGTTGGTGCATACTTCTGGATTCTTTTAAAGTATTCTTCCACTGACTCCTTTATGGGTCCATGATTGGTCTTGCCGGAAAAACAGAAGACAATCTTCACTTAAAGCACCCTTTTGGCCTCATACCACATGCTTTCCATATCATAGTAGCGCCTGATATCATCCTGGAATATGTGTATGACGACATCTACATAATCCAGAAGTACCCAGCGCCCTTGTCCTACTCCCTCCCTGCCGTAGGGCTTCCCGAAAGTTGCTATTACGTGATCCGCCATGGCCTTGATCTGCCGGTCGGACATTCCCGTGCAGATGATGATATAATCGGTGAAGGAGCATACCCCTCGCACATCCAGCACTACGGTGTCAGTGGCCTTTTTGTCTTCCAAGGCCGAAACATACTCTTTCCACTGCGGTTTCATTCTAGGTGTAGATTCTTTCATTTCTGATATAGTCATGCACCTCCTCAAGAACGAGATATTTTATGGATCTTCCCTGCTTGTTTAGGTTACGGATCTGTGAAGATGATACCGCATAGGCAGTGACTTCTACAAATATAATTTCATTACCGGAATCGTTGATAAACCCCTTCGGGGTTGCCTGGAAGCGTACTGCACTTTCCCCAATCACATCGGCAAGAGGATATTTTAAGGCATCCGGCCTGGACATGACAACGAAGTGTGCGACATCGAAGAGTCTTTCAGCCTGATACCAGCTTGATATCTCATTGAAGGCGTCCTGGCCGAGGATGAAGTGTGGTGTGCAGTTGTATGTTTCACGGATATGTTCGATGGTCTTGATCGAATACGAACTCCCGAGGCTGTCCACCTCGAAGGATGACACCTCGAAATGGGGATTGGACTTGACCGCCAGCCTCACGATCTCGAGACGCCTGGCCCCCTCCACATTGTCGGAGAGTTCCTTATGCGGCGGGAGATAGGAAGGCACGAAGATGATCTTGTCCAAGAGAAGTGATTCGAGAACCTCTTCGGCAACGCGAAGGTGCCCTATGTGAATAGGGTTGAAGGTGCCGCCGAATAGTCCCAGCCTCATTGCCTGATCTGGCCGTCCCCGAAGCAGACGAACTTCCGGATGGTGAGGTCTTCAATCCCCATGGGCCCGTATGCATGAATCTTGGAGGTGCTGATGCCCACCTCCGCCCCCAGGCCGAACTCGCCGCCGTCGGAAAACCGGGTGCTGGCATTTACCAGGACCGTGGAAGAGTCCACCTGGTTGATGAACTCCATGGCCCTTGTGTAATTCTCCGTTATGATGGCCTCGGTATGGTTCGATCCGTACTTCTCGATGTGATCGATGGCCTCGTGGATGTCTTCCACGATCTTTACGGCCAGGATCAGGTCGAGAAATTCCGCATACCAGTCTTCCTCGGTGGCGACCTTCATGTCGGGTAGGAATGCCCTGCATCTCGGGCAGCCCCTGAGCTCCACCCCATACTGTCTGTATATCTGGGCCATCCTGGGCAAAAAGATCCCTGCAATGGGGGCATCGATGAGCAATGTCTCCATCGCATTGCATACTCCCGGCCGCTGGACCTTAGCATTGAGGCAGGTGCTGTAAGCCTTTTCAAGGTCGGCCTGCCTGTCTACAAAGATATGGCACACACCCTTGTAATGTTTGAGTACCGGGATGAGCGAATTCTCCGCCACAGTCCTGATGAGGCCCTCACCGCCCCTGGGTATGACAAGGTCGATATAGTTCTCAAGCTTGAGCATATCCAGTATCGCCTGCCGGTCGGTAACCGGGATGAAGCCGATCACATCAGGATCGATGCCTGATTGTGTTAAAGATTCCTTCAGGATTTTAACAATGGCGGCATTCGAGTTGAAGGCCTCTGATCCTCCCCGCAGAATGACTGCATTGCTTGATTTCAGGCACAGACCTGCAGTATCGGCCGTTACATTAGGCCTTGATTCGTAAATGATGGCAACTACACCGATTGGTATGCGCATCCTGCCGACAAGAAGGCCGTTCGGCCGTCTAACCATACCGGTGATCTGGCCCACCGGGTCGCTTTGATCGGCAATCTCTTCAAGGGCCTTGGCCATGCCTTCGATGACTGTGTCGCTCAAGGTCAGCCGATCGATCATTGCACTGCTCAGGCCGGTCTTAAAGGCTTCATCGAGGTCCTTTGCATTCTCCTTCTTGATAAACTCGGCTGTGCCTCTCAAAGAGGCTGCCATGTGTCTGAGGGCTTCAGCCTTCTTTGCACTGGACAGCCCCATAAGGGACCTGGAAGCCCTCTTCGCATTGGCGGCTATATCCTTAATCTCCTGGCTGGACACTACAGGATCTCCTTTCTCAGAATCATGTTATTGCGATGAACCACCTCTTCATCACAATCATAGGCGAGGATAGTGGAAAGATCTTTCGTGACTGCACCCTTGATCTTCACGATCTCTTCTGAAGCAAAATTACTCAGCCCGATGGCTACCATTTCTTTGCCTTTCTGTACGATCTCGACAGGATCTCCTGCATGGAAACTCCCTTCGACATCCACTACACCGACCGGCAGCAGGCTCTTGCCTTTGTTCAGAACCATAGCGGCAGCTCCGTCGTCTATGAAGACCTTGCCTTTAGGACGGGACACAAAACCGAGCCAATGATCCTTCTGGGTGAGCATGGCCTTTTTCTTCGGATGGACAAAGGTGCCGATATCCTTACCGTCGAGTATCTGGCTGATGACTTGTGGTATGTAGGCAGATGCAATGATTGTGGGAATTCCCAGCAAAGACGCCCGGTAGGAGGCCTGAAGCTTTGACTTGATGCCTCCCCTGCCCAGAGGATTGGCATCGTCGTTCAACACCTTCAGATCTTTGGGTTTGAGCTCAGGGATGTCATGGATGATGTTCGCATCGGTATGGACCTTGGGGTCTTTGGAGAAGAGGCCTTCAATATCCGTGAGGATGATCATGATATGGGGCTCCACAAGAGGGACGATCATGGCCGCAAGCATGTCATTGTCGGTGAACTGGATCTCATCTACGGATACCGTATCGTTCTCATTGATAATTGGGATGGCTCCGAGTTCGAAGAGGGATGAGAAGGTATTGCGGATATTGAGATATCTGCGGCGATTATCGAGATCTTCCCTGGTGATGAGGATCTGGGCCGCGGTGTAGCCGTACCTTCTGAAGGCATCCGTATAGGCACGCATGAGGCTCCCCTGGCCGATGGCAGCCAGCGCCTGTTTTTTTGAAAGGGCGGTCTTCTTGTCCGGGATTCTCATGATGGCCGTGCCCTCGGCAATGGCACCCGAAGAAACGATGGCGAACTCTTTACCTTTGTCCATCAAGAGCCCTACGTCGTCGCAGATTCTCTCTATGACCCTGTTGTTGAGCCCGTGGCCAGTATTGAGCACCTGTGAACCGATCTTGATAAGGACTCGTTTACACTTCCTGAGACCCGCCCTCGTGCCTGACTTCATATAATTCCTTCACTATAGTATCTAGTATATTATCTACACCGCCGCCCGTCAGGGCGGAGGCCATGAAAAAAGGATACCCTTTGCCTTTTACAAAGGCAACTGCTTCTTTGGCACGTTCCTCGGCACCGGTAAGGTCACACTTGTTGAAAACCACAATCTGTTTTCTCTGGATTAGATCCTCCGAGTATGAACCCAGCTCGTGGAGGAGCACCTTGAACTGATTCAAGGCATCCCGCTCGCTATCAGGGGAAAGATCAATCAGGTAGAGTATAATTCTGGTACGCTCGATATGCCGCAGGAACCGCAATCCAAGGCCGGTTCCCGTGTGTGCACCCTCAATTATGCCCGGTATGTCGGCTACGACGAAGTCGGAACCCTTCCACCTCACCATGCCGAGATTCGGGACCAGAGTGGTGAAGGGATAATCTGCAATCTTTGGACGTGCGCTCGATATGTGCGAGATAAAGGTCGACTTTCCTGCATTGGGAAATCCAACAAGGCCGACATCGGCCAGCAGCTTCAGTACAAGCCTGAAAGACCTCTCTTCGCCCGGCTCGCCGGGCTCACATATCCTAGGCGCCTGGCGTGTGGATGTTGCGAACCGGGCGTTCCCTCTTCCTCCCTTTCCTCCGCGGGCCACGATAACCCTCTGGTCAGGCTCCACAAGATCGGCCGCCAGTTCACCGGTCTCAACATCTTTTATTTGTGTCCCCACTGGTACAGGGATGATAAGGTCCTCTCCGGATCTCCCGGTGCAGTTCTTGCCCCTGCCGTGCTGACCTCTTTTAGACTTGTAATGGGGATGGTACCGTTGATCGAGGAGGGTATGATAATGAGTACTCGCAACGATGATTACATCGCCGCCTTTTCCGCCGTCGCCCCCGTCAGGCCCCCCCTTGGGGATATACTTCTCTCTCCTGAAGGAACAACAACCATTACCGCCGTCGCCTGCCTTTACGAATATCCTGGACTCGTCGATGAAGTCCATAGGCTTACGCGGCTATTGATACGACCTTCACCTTCTTATTGTTGCTTAAGAGCGTCTCAAACTGTACTACTCCATCCTTCAGTGCGAACAAGGTGTAATCCCTCCCGCACCCGACATTTTCACCAGGATGGATACTGGTTCCATGCTGGCGTACAAGGATGCTCCCGGCCTTGACGCGCTGACCTGCGAACCGCTTGACGCCCAAACGCTTCCCTGCAGAGTCCCTGCCGTTGCGTGATGTTCCGCCGGATTTCTTATGTGCCATGGCCTGTAGACGCCTCCCTAGTCTTTAGAGATCTTTGTGATACGCACTTCGGTAAGATACTGCCTGTGGCCTATAGTCCTGCGGTATCTCTTCCTGCGCTTCATCTTGAACACGAGGATCTTCTTGTCCCTGAGTTGTCTGACGACCGAGGCACTGACCTGGGCGCCCTTAACCATAGGAGAGCCGATCGCAAACTCGTCACCGCCGAGGAGCAATACATCGGCGAAGGTGACCGTATCGCCCTTTTCTGCTTCCAGCTTCTCTACGCGAAGGATGTCACCCTCTTCTACCTTGTACTGCTACCCGCCTGTCCTTATAACCGCATACATGATGCACCTCGAAAGCATGGTTGTTCAAAGAATGAAGAGCTATTAATGAAAGTGCTCTGTGTTGTCAAGGAATTTCCCTAAAGTCATCGGCTTCAGGTGCCACGCAAAAGGTTATCATGATCAGTGACCAGTAACCAGAATAATGACTGGTGAAGGATAGGCGCGGCTTTTAGCTGACAACATTGTAATCGGGTACTTAATCACCAGGTTCTCTTTCATTTCTCCACCGAGTGGGGAATTGTTAAATTCACCTAAAGTAAAACGAACAAGCTCTCATGCCATAATTTTAAAAAAAGGACAAAAAAAATGCCAGAAGATTCAGGTGTGGGGACGGTTGCGGAATGGTGTGTCCCTTCTTCTGGCATCAAAAAGGAGGTTTCAGTTAAGAACTTTGTTTTCGAGTATTGACCTTTCTTTGCTCTTCTATTTTTTTACTCAATATATTGCCAGATATATGCCACTGGGAAATGTATCTTCAAGGCTTTGATTTCAGACTCTATTATTGATTTCCATTCGCGCCCTTTGGTGGCTACACCCAAACTCCCTCATTTTTTATGGCCGCCGGACCATGCCTTATGGTTTTCATTACCTACTTATCTTTAACCTGATCTTAAACTTGTTTACATTGCCCTGCTCCTGGTTGACTATATTCGTGACCTGGCCTAGGCCGAAGACCTTACCGGCGCTGCCATGTGGATTCACCTGAGGATTATCCCGGCATTCCGGACAGAAAGATTTTATGACAACTTCCTCTTGAGCAGTGCGCCATATCTCAATGCTTCGGCATTTCTTGCACAATGGCCTCAGGCAGCCATCACACTCAGTGATGGATTGTCTCTCATTGCATATGCCGCAGAATTTTAAATTTACATTTTGCTTTCTCATACGAGTGCCCTGTGTTCTCTTCAGGTAATTGCGAATGCCATGCCACCGGGAATGCCAGCATTATACCGTATAATATTAATATGTTATGTGCAGCCTCCCCATACACATGGGCATTAAGTTCAATGAGGTCTTATGCATTTGCACCATAGTTTGGTCTTCGGCCCATAATTGACAAGGAATGCCGAATCCTCTATTCAATAAACATCTTTTTGCAGCGAGGGTTTAAGCTTCTATGGATTTCTTTTTCAAACCTAATGGTATTGCCGTAATCGGTGCCAGCGACAACAAGTCCAAAGGCGGATTTCATCTCATCAACAATACCCTTCAAAGCTATAAGGGCGAGGTCTATCCGGTCAATCCGAAGTATGAAACCCTCCTGGGCAGGCAGTGCTACCCTGATGTCTCATCCATCCCCGCAGACTTTGATCTTGCCATATACTTCATCCCTGCCCCTTCTCTCCCCAATACCATTAAGGAGTGTGCAAAGAAGAAGGTGAAAGGCATCATCATAGAGTCGGCAGGTTTTGCAGAGGTCGGCCCGGAAGGCAAGAAACTGCAAGAGGAGTGTGTCGCCCTCGCAAAAAGGTATGGCATCAGGCTCTGGGGCCCTAACTGCATGGGGTTGCTGGATGCCCACAATGGCCATGTTTTCTCTTTCATGTACACGGATGCCTGGAAGACGCTGATGAAACCCGGTGATGTATCCATGACTGTTCAGAGCGGCATGCTCTCCGCCGGTTTTCTCATGATGATCCTCGAGCGTGGCGGGCTGGATATAAGCAAGATGTGCTCCATCGGCAACAAATGTGATGTGAATGAGACAGAGCTTTTGGAATATTTTATCAATGATCCCACCACCAATGTTATCGGGCACTATGCAGAATCCATTACCGACCCGAGGGAGTTTTTTGAACTGTCTTTAGGCACAAATAAACCCATCGTGCTGCTCAAGGGCGGTCGCAGCCCCGGAGGGGCAAAAGCGGCCATGAGCCACACGGCCAGTATGGCTCTCGACCACACGATCCTGCGCTCAGCCATGAAGCAGGCAGGCGTCATAGAGGTCACGGATATAACCGAGCTCATGGACTTCCTCAGGGGTTTCTCCAAGATAAAGAAATATCATGCATATGAAGATGCAGGGACTGCTGTGGTCACCTTTTCCGGGGGTGGCGGCATCGTCACATCCGATCTGCTGTATGAGTCGGGCCTGGGCCTCGCCGAGTTGAGCCCCGAGACCCTGACTGCCTTGAAGGCGGTCTACCCCCCATGGATGGACCCGGGAAACCCTACAGACATCTGGCCGGCTATCGAGCATAGCGGCTTACAAAAGGTTTATACCGCTGTTTCAGAATCCATTATGCACGATGACCGTGTGGACTCAGTCATCATCCACATCTTTGCCAGTATGCCCGAGGCCTCTATGTTTGAAAACCTCAGCAGGCTGAAAGATGCGCTCGGGAAACCTGTAGTGGCATGGCTTGCCGGTGTAGGAGACAGAGTAAAGACGCTGAGGGCCGGCCTTGAGAATCTGGGTATTCCGGTCTTTGACGAGATGGGCCGGTGCGTCTCATTTCTGGCTGCTGCAAAACACCATTTCCGCAAACGTGGTAAGGTCCACTGCAGTCCTTAAATAGAATGAACTTTCTTGTCGAAACTTCAAGCCCGTTTACGGCAAATCCCCTCCCCTGATGGTGGGGAAGTTCCCTTCCAGTCCCCGTGATGGGGCAATGAAGTGGCATCCTATGGATGTGCGGTTCCGCAGAGCCGCCTCCGCCACCATGATGGCAGACTGGGTGCCCTGAAACAGGCTGATGATGTCCTTGGACACCGGGGTCTCTTTGTAGAACTCCTCAATCCTCAGGTACATGTGCCGCATATCTTCAATGGCCCTCTTGAGCCGGGGTGCTGTTCGCACAATACCCACGTAGTTCCACATGGTGTTCTTGATGGCCATCCAATCCTGTGCGATAAGCGCGGGGTCTTCATTCTCTATATTACCGGAGGGGATCCAGTCCCGTGCCGAGCCGAGGACTTTAGGACTCACGGTCTTGCCCTCATTGATCCTCTCGGTAATGTCGATGGCGGCATAGTATCCCCATGTAAGACCCTCCAGCAACGATGTTGAGGCAAGGCGGTTGGCTCCATGGAGACCTGTGCAGGAGACCTCACCCACGGCATGGAGTCCTTTGAGTGAGGATCGGCCCCGGATATCAACATGCACACCGCCGCAGAAGTAGTGTGCAGCCGGTACCACGGGCACCGGTTCTTCGGTGATGTCTATTCCGGCATCCTTGCATGCGGCATAGATGGTGGGGAACCGGTTAGGGATATCCTCATCCACGTAGTGTGCAACATCAAGGAGGACGTGGTCTTCTGAATTGTGGATCATCTCTTCCCAAATGGCCCTTGCCACCTCATCCCTGGGCGCCAGGTCCTTGAGTTCGGGATTGTAACGTTCCATAAAGTATTCGCCGCGGAGGTTCCTGAGCCTGGCCCCTTCGCCCCGTACCGCTTCGGAGATGAGGAACCTTCGTGCGCCGGGGATATAGAGCGTAGTGGGGTGGAACTGCATGAACTCCATGTTGATCATGCGGGCCCCTGCGCGCTGGGCCATTACCATGCCGTCGCCCACCGTGCCCTTTTCGTTGGTAGTATGAAGGTAGATATCCCCAAGACCACCCGTAGCAAGAACGGTGTTCTGTGCCAGGATTGCCATGACCTTTTTCTTCCGGTTCAGGAACACATATGCACCCATGCACCGGTTGTCGAGCTGATAGGATGCCTGGATGTCTTTGGAGTGATGGTGGAGCGTGATGAGATCGATGGCAGTGGCCTCGGTGATGACTTCCACATTGGGGTGTGCCTTCACCGCCTTGATGAGGGCCTTCTCGATCACCTCTCCCGTGTTGTCTGCAGAGTAGAGGATGCGGTTGACGGAATGAGCCCCCTCCCGGGTGAGATCGAAATCTTCATCTTGTGCTCCGGTAAGATGAGTAAAGTCCACCCTGAGTTCGTCGATGAGAACCTCTTTGACCACCTCGGGCCCCCGGTTGGCCAGGAACTCCACCGCCTCTACGGAATTGATCTCCCTGCCGGCCCGCATGATGTCGGCAACGAGCATCTGGGGCGAATCGCCTGAGCGCACACGTGGCCCCGGCAATACCTGTGCCTATAACAAGGCACTCTGTCTCTTTGCGTTCAGTGGTCATTTTTTAAATCCTCAGCATGGCATCGAGTGCTTTTTGGGCATCCGCCACAACGGACCCGCTCAACTCAACCTTCCCTTCACCACTTCTCACTTGCATTAACGTCTTTGCCAATTTCTGTAGTGTGATCTTGGCCATATCATCGCAGTATACCTCTTTTAAGGGGATGACCTCAACACGGCAAAAATTCTTTTTTGCCGCTCTTAAGACCATGTTGGCCTCTGTACCTACAGCCAGACGCTCACCATCAGGCAGCAATGAGATGTAATCCAGCATCTGCGAGGTGGAGCCTGAAGACGTGGCCGCCTTGACCGTTTCGGGGTTTGTCTCAGGGTGCACCATGACTTTGATACCGGGGTATTTATCGCGGATGCGCTCAACATCTGAAACGCTGAACTCCGGACAATGCACCGGACACCAGCCCTTCCAGAGAACTAACCGCGCCCGTTCGATATCTCCTCTCCTCAGACCTCCATTGTGCAAGGCAGGGTCCCAGAGGACTATCTCATCATCGCTCATGTCCAGGGCATGTGCGGTGTTCCTGCCCAGGTTCATATCGGGCATGAATAATACCTTTGCCCCCCTGTCGAAGGCCCATGCAAAAACCTTCTTTGCATTGGCAGAGGTGCAGACGGCACCGTTATTCCTGCCGCAGAAGGCCTTCAGATCGGCAGTGGAGTTCACATACGTGACAGGTATCACCTGGCTGCCATTGCCGGTGATTGCATCCCAAGCTATGTTCACATCCTCGATCTTCGCCATATCCGCCAGGGGGCAACCTGCGCCGGCATCGGGGATAAAGACGGACTTTCCCGGTGCCAGGATGGCCGCTGTCTCGGCCATAAAGTAGACGCCGCAAAGTACAATGTACTCCGCAGCTTCGATCTGCGAGGCCTTCCGTGCAAGCTCCAGAGAATCACCTACATAATCCGCGAACTCGATGATTTCGTCTGACTGATAGTGGTGGCCCAGGATAACGAGCCTGGCACCGAGGTCTTGTTTAACCTTAACTATTATATCGCGTGCCTCCCGGTCCGTCATTACTCCCCCTCAACGATCATGGAGATATCAAGCGCATGAACCGAATGGGTTATCTCTCCCACTGAGATATAGTCGACCCCGGTCAATGCCACTGCCCGTACGGTATCCAGGGTTATACCGCCTGATGCCTCGATCGGGATGAGGCCGTGCACAAGATCAACAGCCTGTTTCATAGTGTCTATCGAGAAGTTGTCGAGCATGATCCGATCGACCTTCAATGCGAGGAGGGTCTCCACATCACCGATGCTTCTCGCCTCAACCTCGACGGATACGCCGGGGAAGGCGCTTCTGACCCTGCCCACCGCTCCGGCGATGGAGCCGGCTGCATCTATGTGGTTGTCCTTGATGAGCGCCATATCCCAAAGCCCCATGCGGTGGTTCTCGCCGCCGCCGAGCAGCACGGCCGTCTTGTCAAGAACACGCTGGCCGGGCGCTGTCTTGCGTGTGTCCAGGATACGTGCCTTTGTCCCTTCAAGTTTTTTCACATACGCAGCCGTGCTTGTGGCAATTCCGGACATGCGCTGCAGGAAATTGAGTGCAACCCGTTCGGCCTTTAGGATGCCCCGGGCCGGGCCGGTAATGACGGCAATCTTTTGACCGGCGGTTACGGCCTGAGCGTCATGCACCTCGAATATGCAGACAATGCCGGGGTCGCTCAGCATAAAGACCCTTTTAGCCACATGCATGCCTGCGATGATGCCGTCTGCTTTGGCCTTCATGAGGGCACGGAGCCTGCTCTCCTCCGAAAAGACGGCTTCGGAGGTAATGTCGCTCCCATCCTCATCGAGGGCCAGCTGAATGATATCATCGATCAGTTCATTTGTATCCACGGCAAAACTCCTCTATCAGAGAATTCACTATCTGATAAGCCTTGTCCAGCTCTTCCTTATTTTTAAACAAGGAAGACAGGCTCACAAAGATGGCATCATAGGGCGAGGCAGGGGCATTCAGCGATGCATAGTCGATGCGGGCGATATCATATTCCTCGCCTACGAAATAATACTTGCCGAACCGGGGACGTGCGGTATCCCGAAAAGGCCAAGATACCTTCAGGATGCAATAGCGCTTGATTATCTCCATGATTGCAGGCCTTGCCCGGACTTTCCTCACGTCCAGGGTTTCGCCGAGCCGGTTCTGTATGATGGTAAAGAAGGTCTTCACAAAGTCGATATCCGTGATAGTACTGCCGTAGAGATACCAGTCATCGAGAGCAGCCAGGAGGATGCACACCTCATGCGCATCGAGCTTCTGGTAGCTCGGGCAGAAGTGGCCGTCACAGATATCCTGTCCGTAGAAGCTGATCACGCGCAGATCTTTCCCTTGGTTCATCAGCGGGTGGAGCATGCACCCTACCCGTTTGAAGCCTTCATCCAGAAAACCCACGAACTCGCAGGTGTAGATGGTGGCATAGATCCGCTTGGAATTCTCCCGGTGCCGGATGATGGTCTGGTAATCTTCAATGACCAGTGCGTTCTCCCTCACCCGGGAGAAAGCCCCGGTTTACACCATGGGCTCTCCCGACGTCCGGGCCTTCTCCCGGAACCAGCGGGGCATCGCCGGGTCGCTGATCTGGATCAACTTCGACCGCCATGCTCTCTTGAACGTGGTGCGCCGGGCCGCCGGCAAGTTCGTCGCCAACATTGACGACGTCCGGCCCCAGTTCCGGACGGCCGAGAGCCAGTTCATCTCCGAAACGGCCGCCTTTGAAGCCACCGCCAGCCGCGATACCGGCATCCCCCTGGGCGCCACCATCGATGAAGCCACTCTGCCCTCCGTCCAATCCATCTCCGGGGGCCTGACCGGGTTCAAAGAGACGGCTATTCCCTGGTATTCCGACCAGATCCTGCCGTTTGACATCACCCTGGCCGGCTGCAATGAAGTCGGGGCCGCCGACAGCATGAAGATCTTCGGCGTGGAAATCCTGAACGAGGGTAATGGCGTTTCCATCGATGACGCCGTGAGCGAGATGCAGGCCACGTTTGTGATTACCCGGGGTCCTCAGCGCTTTTCGTCAGGCTGCTTTCCAACCTGGTTCCCGTCCCTCCACTGACCCCTTGTCACCTTCTGGTTCCGCCGCCGACGAAGCCCCCGGGATATACGCCATCGGTGCCGGAAACGCGCTCAGTAACCCTGTCCGCCGCTGGCCAGCAGATCAGCCGGGTAAGGAGGATATATAGGGAAAGTTG
>JBEKLI010000023.1:0-10175 GCA_050010275.1 Desulfomonilia bacterium
ATACGCTCCTGAAGCTCGCCCATGTCGGTGCCCAGGGTCGGCTGGTATCCAACGGCCGAGGGCATGCGGCCCAAGAGAGCGGACACCTCCATACCTGCCTGGGTGAACCGGAAGATGTTGTCGATGAAGAGCAGCACGTCCTGGTTCTGCTCGTCACGGAAATATTCGGCAACGGCGAGGCCGGACAGACCCACGCGGGCACGTGCCCCGGGCGGCTCGTTCATCTGGCCGTAGACAAGGGCCGTCTTATCGATAACGCCTGATTCCTTCATTTCGAGCCACAGGTCGTTTCCTTCACGGGTGCGTTCGCCCACACCGGCAAACACCGAGTAGCCGCCGTGCTTCGAAGCGATGTTGTGGATGAGCTCCATGATGAACACGGTCTTGCCCACGCCGGCACCGCCGAACAGGCCGATCTTGCCGCCCCTCATGTAGGGGGTCAGAAGGTCGATGACCTTGATACCGGTCACGAATGAATCGATCGATGTGCTCTGCTCGGTGAACTTCGGGGGGTCGCGGTGGATGGGATTACGCTTGTCCGTGTTCACCGGGCCCATCTCGTCAACGGGTTTGCCAACCACGTTCAAGATGCGGCCGAGCACTGCGTCTCCAACCGGGATAGAGATGGGCGCTCCGGTGTCTTTCACCGGCATTCCCCTTACCAGACCGTCGGATGAGTCCATGCAGATGGTGCGGACCATACGATCACCTAAGTGCTGGGCGACTTCGAGAACCAGGTTATCTTCCTCTTTGGAGATAAACGGGTTGGTCACGAGCAGGGCGTTATATATGTTAGGCAGTTCTCCCTGGGGGAATTCGACGTCCACAACAGCGCCGATGACCTGTGCGATCTTTCCAATGTTCATAAATTCACTCCTCCCGATTAGGATACTAAGGTTGTTATCCTTTCAAGGCCTCGGCACCGCCCACCACTTCCATGAGCTCGGTGGTGATGGCGGCCTGCCTGGCCCTGTTGTACTTGATGTCCAGTTTCCCGATCACCTCGCCTGCGTTGTTGGATGCGCTCTCCATGGCCGTCATGCGTGCACCGTGTTCCGATGCCGCGGACTCCAGGAGTGCCCGGTACATGAATATTTTCATGCTCAAGGGCAGCAGCGTATCGAGCAGGACATCCTCGGAAGGTTCATAGAGGTATTCCACATTGCTCGCCTCGTCATCCACCTCCATGGGTTCCACGGGCAGCAGCTTGTCTTCGTGCATGATCTGGGTCATGGCCGATTTGAACTCGTTGAAGATGATGATCAGCTCATCATACTCCGCATTGACATACCCCTTGATAAGGTCATCGCAGATCTGTGAAGCCAGATCATAGTTGGGTTTGCCGATGGGGTAAATCTGCCTCTTCTTGATGGCCTTGCGTTTATAATAATCAGCCGACCTCTTCCCGACGAGCACCATGGAGATCTCTTCGTATTTATCCTTGTTCTCCTTGATGTAATTGTCGGCCCTGCGAAACAGGTTCTGATTGAACGATCCGCACAGTCCCCTGTCGGAAGCGATTACCACGATGACGCACCGCTTGGGCTCCCGTACGCGAAGCAGCGGGTGCATATCCGGGTTTGTCCTGGTCACCAGGGATACGAGCACCTCATTGGTCTTGATGGCGTAAGGGCGGGCAGCGATGATGTCGGTCTGGGCCCTGCGGAGCTTGGCGGCCGCCACCATGCGCATGGCCGAGGTTATCTGCTTCGTCTTTTTGACGGAGTTGATCCTCTTTCGTAAGTCCTTTAGACTAGGCATTTCCTCTCCCTATTATTATTCCACCACGAATATCTTCTTGAACTCCGCAATGGCATCTTTGAGTGCCTTTTCCGTTTCGGCCTCGAGCTTACCGGTCTCACGCACCGTCTTCAAGATGTCGGCATGTTTGCTGTCAATGAACGTTAAGAACTGATCCTCAAAGGCCCTGACGGCTGCCGGGGGGTATTCGTCGAGATGGCCGTTGGTGCCCACGTAGATAATAATAACCTGCCTCTCGACCGGTAGCGGCTTGTACTGGGGCTGCTTCAGCAGCTCCATGAGGCGCGCGCCACGGTTCAGCTGGGCCTGGGTGGCCTTGTCGAGGTCGCTTCCGAACTGGGAGAATGCCGCCAGTTCGCGGTACTGGGCGAGGTCGAGGCGTAGTGTGCCCGCAACCTTCTTCATGGCCTTGATCTGGGCGTTGCCTCCCACGCGCGAAACCGAGATACCCACATTGATGGCTGGCCTGAAGCCCGAGTAGAAGAGGTCGGAATCCAGGAAGATCTGCCCGTCGGTAATGGAGATGACATTCGTGGGAATGTATGCAGATACGTCGCCGGCCTGTGTCTCGACGATGGGCAGGGCCGTAAGTGACCCGCCTCCCATGGCATCGCTCAACTTGGCGGCACGCTCAAGAAGCCGGGAGTGCAGATAGAACACGTCGCCGGGGAATGCCTCGCGTCCCGGGGGTCTCCTGAGCAGGAGTGAAAGCTGCCTGTAGGACTGGGCCTGCTTGGTGAGGTCGTCGTAGATGCACAGGGCATGGCCGCCTTTGTCGCGGTAGAACTCACCGATGGAGCAGCCGGAATAGGGTGCTATGTACTGGAGAGGTGCGGGTTCGGATGCAGTGGCTGCGACAACGACCGTATATTCCATGGCGCCGAACTGCTCTAAGGTTGCCACGACCTGGGCCACGGTAGACTGTTTCTGGCCGACGGCCACGTAGATGCATATGACGCCGTTGCCCTTCTGGTTGATGATGGTGTCGATGGCGAGCGCGGTCTTTCCGGTCTGGCGGTCGCCGATGATCAGCTCGCGCTGGCCGCGTCCGATAGGGGTCATGGCGTCGATGGATTTCAGACCGGTCTGGAGGGGCTCCTTCACCGGCTGCCTCTTGACGATGCCGGGGGCCTTGATGTCGACCGTGCGGTATTCTTCAGCCTCGATGGGGCCCTTGCCGTCAATGGGGAGGCCGATGGCGTTGACCACGCGGCCGAGTATACCCTTACCCACGGGGATCTCCACAATCCTCTTGGTGCGCCTTGCCTGGTCGCCTTCCTTGATGCCCGCGCTCTCACCGAAGAGCACGCAGCCGACATTGTCCTCTTCCAGGTTGAGCGCCATTCCCATGGTGCCGTGGGGGAACTCGATGAGCTCACTTGACATGACGTTTCTCAGGCCATAGACACGGGCGATACCGTCACCGACCGACAGGATAGTACCGGTCTCGGCGACATCGATCTCCTTCTCGTACCCCTTGATCTGTTCTTTGATAATCTTGCTTATCTCTTCCGCCCTGATCTGCATCCTATATCTCCCCTTTTAGACTCTGTTTTAATCTCACAATCTGTGTCCTGACGCTGCCGTCGTATACCATCCCCTCCACCTCGGCGATGAGGCCGCCGATGAGCGCCGGGTCTATCGTGACATGAAGATCCACTTCCTTCTTCACGATCTGCTTGAGCGTAACGGCGATGCGTTCGAGCTGGGTCTTATCAAGCTCCATGGCACTTGTCACGGTGGCCCTGACCCTGCCCGAGGCCTCGTCCACGGTCTGACGGTAGGAATCCAGGATGGAGTTCAGGCACACGAACCTGTCCTTGTCGAGGAGTATGCTGAGGAAATTTTCCATGTACTTGGTCAGCTTGATCTGCTTGATGAGCTCGCCCATTATCCTTCTCTTAAGGAGGATGTCGTACAGGGGGCTCTCCATGATGGCCCTGAATTCATCGCTCTCTTCGAGGATAGACACTATGGCCTCCATGTCCTCGAGGAACCTTTCCTGCAATCCCTCTTCCTTGCCCAGGTCGTACAGCGCCCTCGCATATCGTTTCGCTACGATGTCGTCTTTCAAGGTTACCTCACAACCTTATGTAAATATTCTTCTAGGATACGCTTCTGGTCCTCCGGGGTCATGCTGTTGGTGATCATTCCCGAAGCCATGTCTCCGGCCATTTCCACAACGTGCTCCTTAAGATCTTTCTTGGCCTTGACCACTTCCTGCTCAGCGGTCCACTTGGCCTGCTGGATTATACGCTCAGCCGATACCTTGCCTTCCTCGATGATGCGGGCCTTTTCACTCTCCAGCTCGCCCATAATGGCGCCTTTGATATCCTTGATGTCTTTTTCAACGTTCTTGAGCTTCTGCTGGATATCTGCAAACTGGACCTCGGCATCGGTCTTGGCCTTGTCTGCCTCTTCGATCATCTGGGCGATCTCTTCCTTGCGGTCGACAAAATAGGTCTTTATCTTGTCCGCAAGGAGCTTCCACAACAGCGCCATCAGGATAACAAAATTGATGATGCGCCAGACCATTTTCATTATTTCTTTATGGCCTTCTTCACCACCCCCCTCGGCGGCGAGTGCAAAAGTGAAGGAGACAAACACAAGGATGATTACAAGGGGCAGAATTTTTCTGATCCGCTCTTTCATGCCACCTTCCTCCCCAAGATCTGCTGGGCGATCGTTGAAGCCATGACACTCAGCTCCGGATCGAGCTCCCTTTTCGCCTGAGCCATCTCAGAGGCCATCTCCTGCTGCATCCGGGTAATGATTTCTTCGGCCTTCCTGCGGGAATCATCGATAATACCATTGGCCTGTTCGGATGCTTCGTTCCGTGCGGCATTTTTTGTGTTCATGGCATCAATCTTGGCATCATAGAGCTTCTTATTGTAATCAGTCAAGATCACAAGGCTGTCTTCGATGGTCTTCTTGGCCTGCTGCTGCTGGCCTTCGATCCTCTGCTCTCTCTCTTCCAAGATCTTCAGGATAGGCTTGTAAAGGATCTTGTTGAGGATGAGTATAAGAAGAAAGAAATTGATCATCTGGATAAAAAGGGTAAAATTAACTTCTATCAAAACCTGCCTCCTTAGACGTTGGTCGAGCCGACCTTCTCCACCTTTGCCCAAGATATCTACTGCCCTTTATCTGCCAAAACCGACCGGCAGACATACCGAAGATCACTTTTTGGCACTTTTACGATCCCGGCACCGAAGATCTCAACCGTGTTCATGCCAGAGGTTCATCCATATCAGGCATTACACCTTTGAACGACAACCACATGGGAATATCATGAATATCAGCTTCCCATCCGGCCCCGGCAGCATGCCCTGCACGGCCTTTGACTGAATGGCTGTTCACTCATTCAGATCAATTTTCCCTATCATTTCAAACTCGATGATGTCAAGGATTTTATTGATCCACCCGGACAACTCTCAAGATCCACAACCATCTTGAATGGACTCAAAATGACACAGAGAAACCTGAAATCATTATACTCCTGTTGATAATCCCTTTTTGCATCATTTCGAGATCATCCGTTCACAGCGACTTAATATACATGCATAGAGAGATTGATCCCATCCTGATTCCAGAATGTATGCAATAAAGCCCTGCCGCACAAGCTTTTACGTAAGATATCTTGCACTATGCTTGCAGCAGCGTATCTCTTATGGTATCAAAAAAAATCATGGTGGATTTCCAGGCAGTCTCCCTCAAGGTTGACCAGAAGGACATCTTTTATGTGAACTATGTCGTCCAGGGCTATGACGGCCTGGGCATTGTAAGCACCAAGGACCCTGTTCAGGGCCTGCTCACCATAACTTACTCCGAAGGCGGCAGGGAGGTGATGTTCGATCTCATCCAGGCACTTATAACAGAAGGGGTTGTGAAGGAGGTTATAGAGCTATGAACAAAAAAGTTCATCTTTTCCGTGTAGCATTCATTCTGATGCTGGGTGTCTTTCTCATGGGGATGGGCAGCGTGGTGAATCCCGGCCAAGGTCCCATCGAGTCGCCCTTTGATGCGAAGATCAAGGACACATCAAACAATGAGGTGAGCATCACATCGGTCACATTCGACGGCAAGACCATATTCAGCGTATACATGGGGAAAGGCAGGGTTGAGATACCTTTTGATACAATCTCCCGCATAGAGATGAAGGAAGGATCTATCTGCGTATCTCTGAAGGGGTCAGGCAGCATGTGCAATCTCAAGACAAACGGCATCTTGAAGGTATATGGCAAGTTGCCGTATGGGATGTACCAGATAGCCCTGAAAGATGTGGTGTGGATCGAATTAATAAAGGCCAAACAGTGAACGCACTCGATATCTTCACGATCACCGTCATAATAGGCTTCACCGGACTGGGCGTCTACCACGGCCTGATAAAAGGTGTTTCATCCCTCATATCCATCATCGGGGGGCTCTACCTCGCAAAGAAATTTTCACCTAATATTACCCATTTCTTATCCATTCTGCACGTGGAAGATGTTCGAGGTGTCCTGGGCTTCATTGTGGTCTTTTTTTTCTTCTTTATTATGATAAAGATCACCATGTATTTCCTTCAGAAGATCCTGAATGCCTCTGTATTGGCTGCGGTTGACACAGCCATGGGTGGAGCACTTGGTTTTGTGAAGGGGATTCTCATTGCCCTTTTAGTCATGACCATGCTGCAAGTGATATTGCCCCAAAATTCCGCTATCCTCGTGAATTCGAAAGTCCTGCCCTATACGAAAAAGACAGTGGGTCTCATCAAAGGGTTCATTCCTGAACAGATGCAGCCATATATCCAGAAAACCGCACAAAAGGTGACAAAAGAGCTGCAGAAGCAGGAAAAGACAGGGGGTTGATCCTATTCGATATTCGATTCAAGATTCGGTATTATCAAAAAAGGGCAGGGCAACAACGAAGCCCCTCTATTTCTGATCTGATTATTCCGTGCCCGAATTTTCCTCCAGGACGATGTCCTCCATATCAAGAACATACTCTTCCACGTTTTCATCGGTTTCCACGGGGGGTTCGTTCTCTTCCGGCGACGCCCTGAGTTCGGTCTTCACCTTGGCCAGCGAACGCTTCCTCTTTCGCTTAAGCATCCGCTTAGTCTCTTCATTATTCTGATCTTCACCGCAAGAGGGGCAAATGGGCTGAGGCTTGGCTAAGTCATAAAATTTCGTACCGCACTTATAGCATTTATACCGTGTCCCGAGTTCGGCCACTGGTTTCTCCTTTGATTTACTTTTTTGGAAACCTATACTCAGTGGATGTCAAAGAAGTTGTCAAGTAAAATATGTTGCAGCAACACTCGATGCAAATTGGGCTTCCATCTCATTGACTTGGCGGAAGGTCTTCATATAGTATTGAAGGCGTGTGATGAAAAGACTATTCCTGCGAACCTTACTCATCCTTGCTGTTGCTTGCTTTATACTTTCCGGCTACCCCGTAGCCGTGAGAGCATCAATGAACAACGACATTGGATCAGCCTCAAGAAATATTGTGGGTTTGGTCCTCCCCTTGAGCGGGAAATGGGAATCCGTCAGCCAGAGAATCCTCAAGGCAATCGAGATGGCAGGGGGTGTATTCACTCCGGGCCCTACGCCGAATGTAGAATATATAATCAGAGATTACGGGAACAATGAGGACTCCATACCATCCATAATCAAAGACCTTGACGAAAACTACAAGGTAACAGCCATCATCGGTCCGGTAGGGGTTGGAGAACGGATAAGTGAGATCGCTTGCAAAGAACTGCAGACACGGCATATTCCCGCCTTCATCTTCCCCCAGGCCGAGCTCCCACCCAAAGATGGAACCTACTGTTTCAGAAACTTCATCACCATAGACATTCAGGTAAAATCGCTCCTGACTGCAGCACGGTCCATGGGCATCACCAGGTTTGCGGTCATGAGCCCGAATGATCGTTTCGGAAAGACATTCTCCGAAAAGTTTCAGCGTTTGGCCCCCGCATACGGTGTTAATGTTGTGAGAACAACCGTATATTCTCCTCAGAACGTGGACTTCAAACAGCAGGTGGGTTCCCTGTTTTCAGGCACAAGGAAAAAGACCTCTCCCACGGTCAAATCAATTGATTTCGATGCGCTCCTCATCCCCGATACCTCGGCAAACGCCGCCATGGTCGCCTCATATATCAGCTTAATGAAGATCAAGAATATCCGTCTCTTCGGGCCCATCTTATGGGACACCCCTGATTTTCTCAAAGCAGGAGGCAGGTATGTGGAGAATGCGGTATATTTAAGCGGATACTATCAGGGCAGCATCCTTTCGGCTGTACAAGAATTCAACCACACCTTTTCTCATATATTCAAGTATCCCCCATCGGTATGGGAAGCGAGCGCCTATGATTCCGCCTCTATCCTCCAGAAATTTTTTCAGTCGAAGCGGCCTTCCCGCGAGGCCTTGAAAGAATACCTCGGAACTCTGAAAAATTACCCCGGGGTAAGCGGCATCACGTCCTTCTCCTCAAATGGAACATTAGATAAATCAATCTATCTGCTCACTATTAAGGATGGCGCAATCTATGAAATCCATCCTTGATTCCATGTGCGATTTGACTTAAGGTGCTTCAGCGCATGAAAAAGGCACCCTTCATCATTGTATCCATGGTGATCATAGCTATCATCAGCAGCTGTGCCCATGAGGCTGAAAAAATCAAGCCCCCTCAAGAACTGTACGATGAAGCCTCTGCTCTCGCCAAGAAGGGAAAGGTGGAGAAGGCTGCAGATGCCTTTATGAAAGTTCGGACTTATTACCCAGGCCATGAGCTTGCACGAAAATCGATTTTTGAGACCGGAAACCTCTACTATGATCATGAGGACTATGAATTGGCCCTGAAGAACTACGAGGAGTTCAGGCTTCTTTACCCTACGGATATAGATGCAGGTTATTGCCTCTTTAGGATCGGAATGTGTCATTATAAACAGATGAGCACCTTTGACCGGGATCAGACGGAGACCATGAGGGCCATACAGAGTTTTGAGGGATTCATGAAGAGCTATCCGGACTCCCCCTATAAAAAAGATGCAACTGACGGGCTGAAAGAGGCACGGACAGTTCTTGCCAAACACTACCTGTACATCGGCAAATTCTATCTGAAAAAAGGCAACACGAAGGCGGCATGCACCCGGTTCCAGGCCGTGAAACAGCAATATGCCGATACAGATCTCGGTGAAGACATCGACACCCTGATATCAAAGGCATGCACCTCTTCGGTGTCCGCCCCGAAGTGATACCTGTTGGCATGATTTGTTTTCCATTGATAATAAATAAGCATCTTCAATCTCTTCTTCCCGTACATAAACAACTACCCTCGTGACCCCGGAGATATACCGTCAATTTTTTTATTATTTCCGAAGGGGCACTGATCTGGAATATATAAAATGGCTTAAATGGGCTCCTGGAGCATAATTGCAGGTAATAAACGGTTGTGATGGGGACACAGAGCGTGTCATAAACACCATCACTTTTTTCCTCTTCCGGATTAAATCCCCTCCCTATCTTCTATAGCTTATTGAAAGATCATGTTATTTTCTTCTATGGCATGATTTTAGCATTAATTATTTCATGCAAAATGAAAATAAAGGTCAACATATAAATAAAAGGGAGCTCATCAAAACCCTTATTCTGAGCCCGCTCTACTGGAAGCTCAAGCTCAAAGACAGGGCCAAACTGATCCGCAAGATGATACCGCGAAAGCCCAATTGATCAGGACGGCCTGGCAGCTGCAAGCTTGCGGACATCACCGACGCGCAAGGTAACCCGGATACGGTCGAGATACTCAAGATAGGGAATGGCATACTTCCTTGATGCGCCGATGACGGTCTTCATATCTATAGGTGCCATTGACTGGTTCTTGTTGATGAATTCCTTTACGCGCTTCTTGAGCATCTCCTCATGCTGCTTGGAAAGGTAAATGTCGTCTTTGATCCTGGTTATCTTGCCGTCATGGCTGAGAAAGCCGAGGATTTCAATAACATCCTTGATTGGGACGCGGAGCATTTCAGCAAGCTCTGAGACCTTCGGCGGTTCAAACCCGTATCGATCGAGGATCTCGGCTATCCTCTCGCCAAGGACCGTACGATCGGCTGCCATGGTCGCACTGAAACCCGGGGCCGTGATGTTGGGCCCCGACTCAACGAGTTCGCCTCTCTTGACAAGATCCTGAAGAACTTTATGGAACAGCTTCTGTTCCACGCCCCCCTGCACGGACATCCTTAAATGCTCACGGGATATACCGGGCGATGAGAGATTCGCGCTATGATATTCCTGAACGCGGGAAACAAGGATCCCTCTGAGCTTGTCATGATATACGGCATGCACAAAAAGTTCATTTGCCGTATCGAATTTAACAAGGTCTCCCGATGAAAGAAGGCCTAAGATAAGCTTGTCCAACCTTAATT
>JBEKLI010000024.1:0-15696 GCA_050010275.1 Desulfomonilia bacterium
AGGTGGCGGGAGGTGTTGGCGTCTTTCTCTTCAACGATCTGAACAATCTCGCCTACGGTTTTTTCTCCATTCGCAAGGGCCTCGAAGATCCTTACCCTCACCGGGTGTGCAAGCGCCTTGAGTATATTCGCCTTGTTTATGGCGGCATCCGATTTTTTTTCTTGCACCCTTTTCATAGTCAGCCGTCTCCATTCTAGTCATTACTAAATTACTAGATAGTAAATTAGTAATAATTATGTACCAAGGCCTTGTCGAATGTGCAACATTTTTATCCTGCCCGAGTAACAATCACTTTTTCTATCAAATGATTCCTCACAGCTTGCTGCGGGGTTTCCTTATAATCCTCTCCCCTGGTGGGAGAGGATTAAGGAGAGGGGGAAAAGAAAAATTTCCTATGATACCGCGCAGCTTGCTTCGCGGAGCTTCAATTGCCTGCAGGCCGATATAAAATCCTAATCCATGCGGTCAGGGATTTTATAGGGTATGATCATGGGTACCTTTGCCTGGTATTGCCGGTACTGATCCCCGAACTCGCTTACGAGGTCTTTCTCTTCAAACAGCGTGGCCATGACGATCCAGACGGTCCACAGGACATTGAACAGCAGCCTGTCCATGGTAATCTCAGGGCAAGACCAGATCATGATCAGAGAGAAGAAGTAGAGCGGGTGGCGCACCCATGTATATGCACCCCGTACGGTCAGTGGCATGGTCTTTGTTTCCCTGTTCTGGATAAGACGTTGTATCTTTTTAACCCCGAAAGGATCGAATGAACCCAATGATTTCTCCCCCCATCGGAATCCTGCGATGCACAGGAAAAACAGGGCCCGGAGTATCCAGTGAAATACCCCGTTCGCTGTTGCTATGGGGCCGGGTATTCTCTGCCAGAAAAGCATTGCGGCGAGCAGGGCGATTCCGGATGAGACTGCATAGAACGCGTTGTAGTAATCATCGGGAATGAGCTCTTCAAGCCTCATCCGGACACCCTTTCTGACCATGATGCTGTGCTGGAGAAAGAAGAGCAGGGAAAGGAGCGCATCAGCAACCAGGGCCTGTGATCTATCAAGTCCAAGATCGATCACGGTGAACGATCCCAGGAAGAGGAACAGGGAAAACATGATAAATGAACCAAGGCCAATAGTTAAAGTTGCATAGATCAGCACACTTGCTTTGATCCTGCTCCTGGAAATCTCAGCAGCCATTGTCGTATCAGGCCTTTGCCTTTTCACTGCCTTCTCCGCCACAGCAGCCTTTCATGAATTCAGAGAAGTCCATCTGGCTGCAGCATGACTTGAATCCCTCGGGCATGCCCTTGCACATATCCTTGAATTGAGACATCATGGATGCCATGTTTTTGCAGCATGCCTCCATCTGTTCTTTCATCTTCGACTTATCCTCTTCGGACATGCCCTTGCAGCACATGTCCATCATGAGGCCGAACATCTTTTCCTTTCCTGCATTGTCCATCATAATACACCTCCTTGGTTAATGTGTAATTCGCATGGAAGCCTCCATGCATGATCTTGCCCCACCCTGACCAATACTCAGGGATCGAAAGGCCGGTGCTGAGCCTCATGTCCGTTTCCTTCCTGAACCGGAGCTTGAGCCCGAGCGGATTTTCCTGGCCGCAGCAGAAGCACCATGGCGCCACTGTCTGTACGGGAAGAATGTCTGTTTCATATTTTTGGGGAAGCACTGTCCTGATTCCTCCTTTCTCCGTTCCGAGGGTGATTCGTCCGGTATTTTCTTCCCCTTGCCAGGGTAAGGGCAATCACGGCAAGGCCGGCAACCAGGAATGCAACCGGCCAAAACAGCCCCGGGTCAAACCAGCCAGCCCTTGTGGCCAGCCAGATTGCCCCGGCCAGGACAAGCATGATCCCAAACCCCATACCGCAAGAGCGAGGGCCGTGTTCCATCATGGGTCCGCAGCACCTGTACAGCTTGTTTTCTTCTCTGAGTTCCTCGGCATGCATCATGGTTCAACTCCTTTTCACCCAGGGGTGGCGGTAATAGATATTAGATAATTCGAAACATATCGAAATATCTAATAGTCTCTCGGCACGTGATTGTCAATACTTTTTATGAAATAATTTTAGTGCAGTGCTATATCAGTGTTGATGCAGCGGTGAGGCCTTATCCTGGTCAGGGCTTTGTCTTGCCTGTGAGGTACTGGACCATCGACCCGATGGTCTCTTCGTTTGCGGTTCAGAGGATCGATTGGCCTTGCCTCTCGCAGCGGATCAGGTGTGCCCGCCTGAGCTCCTTGACGTGGTGGGAGATCGTTGAGGGGACGATATTCACGGCGTTTGCAACGGCGCATACAGCCAGACGGTTGTCACCATCGAGCCTGGCCTTGCCGCAGCCCATCCTTATCTGCTCGAATATGATCAGACGGTTCTTGTTGGAAAGTGCCTTGAATGCCTCGACAAGAAGCTCCTTGTCAAACTGCTTGTCTGTAGACTTTGCCCTTGGCATCTCATCTCCTCAATAGTGCGGATCAAGTGGACATTTCGATTGTCATCGATATATCGATTGACTAGCCCCTTTCTTTGTTTATGTCAAGGCACCCATGTAATTGCGTGGACATGTCCGGGTGATTAAGATAAAGGCACTTCTACCTGACCGCATCCACGATATCAGCGATGAACCGGCCCTGGTCCCAGTTCTCCTCGGGATCGCTCAACCCGAGGCGGACGATGACGAGTTTTTTCGAGGGCACCATGGATACATACTGTCCCTCAAACCCGGCCATTGAGTACATGTCAGGCGGGGCCTCGGGCATCCACCTTTCATCCGGATTACCCGGATCACCTGCATTCAGCCAGAACTGGGCGCCGTACTTGTGCTTGGGGGCCTTGGGGGTGGGGGTTGTGCTGTACTTCATCCACCCCTCGGGCAGGATACGCTCCGTGTGCCATACACCATCGTCGAGACAGAGCAGGCCGAAGCGCGCCCAGTCACGCGCGCTTGCATACATGAAAGAAGAACCCACGAAGGTACCGGAGGGGTCGGGCTCCATGACGGCACTTGCCATACCGATCTTATCGAACAGTGCATGGTGAGGAAAGGCGAAATAATCGCACAGAGGTCCGCCTAGAGCTTGACGGACAATGCGGGATATGATGTTCGCGGTCCCGCTCGAGTATTGCCAGCGGGAATCAGGCGTGACCTCCAGGGGCATTGAGGCGGCGAAGGCCCCGGCATCACTCCGTGAAAAGAGCATCTGAACCACGTCCGAGAATGGGTCTTTGTAGTCTTCCTTGAACTTGAGCCCGCTGCTCATGCGCATGAGCTCGTCTAAGGTTATGGAGCCGCGGGGGTCGCCGGGGGAACGCCATTGGCGTATAGGAGCCGGGTCTTTTAGCCTGAGCCTGCCTTCCTTGATGAGGATGCCCACCAGGGCGTTCGTTATGCTCTTGGTCATGGACCAGCCGAGCTGCGGGGTGTCTCTGGTAAACCCTTTAGCGTAATGCTCGGCAACGATCCTGCCGTCATAGAGCACGATCACGGCCCGGGTCCTGCGAAGCCTTGCAGGGTCGGGCTCTGTGAATGCCCCCTCTACGACCTTTTTGAGCTTCGAGCCGTCGATGATCTTGGGCAGAGGTTCGTCCCGAATCAAGTCACCGTCGGGCCAGGGGATATTTTCCCTATCCTTTTGGAGGGTCGTAAACCCGTCACGTTGTTTTTTGAGAGCCTCATCACTCATACCCACGGTAAGGGTGCAGCCGAGCCCATCCCGGTATACGGCCGTGCGCTTTGCCATGCCGAGTATGGAACCGGTCACGGTCTTATTTTTGTAGTCTATGTCCGAACCGATGTAGCCGTACTTGCCGAGCTCCTCACGGAGCACAGAGGAAGGGTCGCGATGTGCCACAAAGACACAGGAGCACATGCGCTTGGCCGTATAGGCCGTGCCTACGGGCGCCACTTCGAGCATCAGGAAGGTGAATGCACCACAGCCAAGGACAACGACCACGCCAAGGGCCCCGAGCAGCCATCGCATTGATCTCTTCATGCCATCCTCCTCTTGAAAACGACCTTAAGAACACAACGTGTTCAACAGGATCATCCCCTACGAGTTCTCAAGTGCCCGGCTTATGGCGGTCTTCAGTTCGTTGGTGCTGGCAGGCTTCAGGAGCAGCTCACGGATACCCATGGATTTTGCCTCATCTTCATCGATGACGTCATTAAAACCCGTGCAGAGTATCACAGGGATGTCAGGGCGGATATCCATGAGCTTGTTTGCAAGCTCTATTCCGGATAACTTTGGCATGGTCAGATCTGTAATGACGAGGTCGAAGCCGGAAGGTGCCTTGAGAAATACCTCATACGCCTCCTGGCTGTCTTTAAGAGCAACCACCTCATAGCCCATGCGTTTCAATGCATTCTTCAAGCTGGAGAGAATCATATCCTCGTCATCCACCAGGAGAACTTCCCCCTTTTCTTTTACTGATCGGCCTCTGTCCGTGGCTGGGGGTTGTGTTTGAAGCTTCTCATCGGTTATGGGGAGATACACGGTAAACCGGGATCCTTTTCCCTGTTCGCTCTCGACCGTAATGGCACCTCCATGGTGTTTCAGAATCCCATGGACTACCGCAAGCCCCATGCCACTGCCTTTATCGACATCCTTCGTGGTATAGAACGGCTCAAAGATCCGATTCATTACTTCCTTTGTCATTCCGTGCCCGGTATCCTTCACTATGAGCTTGAGGTATTGGCCCGCGTTCATATCCGGATGAGCAGGGCTCGGCTCAAGGTATGTGTTTGCAAGGCTTACATCCAGAGTGCCGGCCTGTGACCCTATTGCATCCGCTGCATTCCTGCAGAGGTTCATGATGATCTGCTGAATCTGTGTCGGATCACCGAGGATTGACTCAGAGGGAGCATGAATGCTTTGCTTTATCTCTATATGACTCGGCAGAGAGGATCTTAAAAGATCGATAGTCTCTGTTATCAAAGGTACAACCTTCATTGGCTTGAATTGCTGATCACTACGCCTGCTGAAAGATAGAATCTGCTTCACCAAGTCTTTCTGTCTGTGGGCTGCTTTGAGTATCTGGTTTAACATAAGATGCATGGAAGTGCCTGGCTCTGCATCCTCCAAAAGCGATTCTGTATCGATGATAATAGGATACAGAATATTGTTCAGATCATGGGCTATCCCACCTGCAAACCTGCCCAGGGCCTCCATCTTATGAGCTTGAATAAGCTGATTCTCCAGACCTTTCTTTTCTTCTTCCGCCTGCTTGCGCCCGTTTATTTCCTCCTGGAGTTGTGAATTCCTCTCTTCAAGTTCACGGGTTCTTTCCTTCACCAGCTCTTCTAAGTGCTCGCGGTACCTGTTCAATTCTTCTTCCACCATCTTGCGTTCCATGGCGTAACGGATCGACCGCATGAGCATCTCGGGCTCAAAGAGACCCTTCACCATGTAATCCTGGGCCCCGGCCTTGAGCGCGTCGAGTGCGAGTATATCGTCATCAAGCCCGGTCAGCACGATAATGGGCAGCATCGGCATCTGTGCAACAACCCTTCTTACCGTGTCCAGGCCCTGACTGTCGGGAAGGCTCAGGTCAAGCAGGATGATGTCAACAGCATGCCGCTTAAGGTGATCGAGGGCCGCCTCCAGGTTCTCAGCGTTTATGATGTCTGCGGCAGGGATGCTCCTGAGTATCTCCCGGATCAGGTATGCATCGCCGGGATTGTCCTCAACCAGCAGGATGCCGAGCCTTTTATCTGTATTCACGTTTTTATCCTTATTTCTTCTTGTTGGGAGGAAGTTTCACGTCAATAGACCTTGGAACCTCGTTCTTTTCATCCAGGATTTTCCTTATGACATGAGACATGTCTCTCATCGCGAACGGCTTCAAGATGAGTTCCCGGATACCCATGCTTTTTGCCTTTTCTTCCGATATATGTTCACTGTACCCGGTATATAAGATAACCGGTATGTTGGGCCTGATCTCCATCATCTCGGCAGCAAGCTTGTCTCCCATCATCTCCGGCATCATCATGTCGGTCACCACCAGGGCGAACCTGGCCGGGTCATTCCTGAAGAGGTCGAGGGCTTCATTGCTGCTGGTCGTCGCAGTCACGTGGTAACCCAGGGATTCAAACAGGATTTGAGCAAGTTCCACAAGAGCGGGCTCGTCATCGATGAAGAGGATCTCCTCGGTGCCGGTGGGCATTTCCATCCTGATATGGGGTTCTTCCCTCTCTTCTTTCGATATGGCTTCGGGCAGGTAAATCTCGAAGGTTGTCCCCTTACCCGGTGTGCTCCGGCAGGTGATGGCGCCCCCATGCCTCTTCACGATCCCGTGCACGACCGCCAGGCCCATGCCGCTTCCGTTGCCTTGTCTTTTCGTGGTGAAATAAGGCTCGAATATGTGCTCCATGATTTCGGGAGGCATGCCGGGCCCGGTATCGCTGATGGCAAGCCTCAGGTATTGTCCTTTCGGCAGGTTCAGGCTCAGGGCATCATCGTCCAGTTGCACTTCATCCAGGCTCACTTCCAGTTTGCCCTCGGTTGCTTCCATGGCCCGAGCTGCGTTTAAGGAGAGGTTGATCATCATCTGGTTGATCTGAGAGGGGTCGGCCATGACCTTGCCGGAGGTGGTGAGGCTTTGCTTGATTTCTATGTTCATGGGTATCATGGACCTGAGCCTGACGAGTGATTCCTTGATCGGATAACTCAGCGTTATAGGTGCATATTTTCCGGTACCATGTCGGCTGAAGGCAAGGATCTGGCTCAGAAGTTCCTTAGCCCTCTTCCCGGACTTCAGTGCATCGTCCAAGTATTTCTGCACTTTTCCAGATGCCGAGGCATCAAGTATCGCTAACTCGGTGAATCCCAAGATCGCGGTGAGGATGTTGTTGAAATCGTGGGCAAAGCCGCCCGCCAAGGTCCCCAGGGCCTCCATCTTCCTGGTCTGGGCGAGTTGAATTTCGAGCCTTTTCTTCGATTCCTCTGATTCTTTCAACGCCGTAATGTCCGTCATGACCACGACCGCGCATTCTTCACCTCGGTACTGGACGGGCGTGCACGAAAGCAAGGCATAGAGGAAAGTCCCGTCACGCATCCGGTATTGGACTTCCTGGCGCCTTTTGGGCGTTCTCGTAAGGATACATTCGATGTAATTATCATGGTCTTCAGGGGCCAGGGGCAGGTTAAGGTCAAAGGGGGTCTTGCCTATGATCTCTTCATGGGAAAACCCGGTTATGTCGCAAAATGCCTTGTTGACATAGAGATAACGGGTATCTGTGATGACCTGGATGCTCACGGCATCGACCATGCCCTCCAGGGTGATGCGATACCTCTCCTCGCTTTCCCTCAATGCAACTTCCACCATCTTGCGCTCTATGGCGTACCGGATCGACCTCATGAGCAGCTCGGGCTCAAAGAGTCCCTTTACCATGTAGTCCTGGGCGCCGGCCGTGAGCGCATCGAGAGCGAGCCTATCGTCTCCCAGCCCTGTCAGGACAATGATGGGCAGCGCCGGAATACGTGAAGCAACCCTTCTCACTGTTTCCAGCCCTTGACTGTCGGGAAGACCAAGGTCAAGGAGAACGATGTCTGCTGCATGTTGCCCCAAATGATCGAGCGCTGTGGACAAGCTCTCAACCCTCGTAAGCTCGACGCCCGGGATGCTGCGGAACATCTCCCGGATCAACCGTGCATCTCCGGGGTTGTCTTCAACCAGGAGTATGCGCAGTGTTTTATCCTGACTCATACACGTTCCAATTCACCTCTTAACCTCTCCCCGAAGGTGGAGGATATGTACGGTTTTCACTCCTTGCTGCAACCGTTTCCAGGAAGCTGCACGATTGTCAACCAAAAATCTTCTATGGACCGGATCACCCGTAAAAATTGCTCAAAATCTATGGATTTGGTGATGAAACAGTTCGCATGGAGATCGTATGTCTTGAAGATGTCCTGATCATCGTTCGAGGTCGTGAGCACGACCACAGGAATCCTCTTCAAACTTTCATCACCCTTGATCTCCGCCAGCACCTCCCTGCCGTCTTTCCGGGGCAGGTTGAGGTCGAGCAGGATGAGATGCGGACGCGGGACATCGGCATATTTTCCCTCTTTCCGGAGAAAGGCCATGGCCTCCACCCCGTCTACAACATGGTATACCTTGTTCAATATCTTGCTCTCCTTGAGCGACTCCTTGGCGAGGCGAGCATCACCTTCATTATCCTCCACCAGGAGTATGTCGATGGGTAAACCTTGCTTGTTCATTATTCTGCTCCTTTAAGTGTGAAATAGAATGTTGATCCCCTGGTCGGCTCGGACTCCACCCATATCCTGCCCCCGAGCCGCTGTATGATGCGCTTGCAGAGGGCAAGCCCTATACCGGTGCCCCGGTATGTCTCCCCGGCATGAAGCCGCTCGAAAAGAACAAATATCCGTTCGAAGTACTGGGGTTCGATGCCCATTCCGTTGTCTTTCACCGAAAAGACCCATTCATCCCCGATTGTACCGGCCGAGACATGGATGAGTAACGGGTCATCTCTGCGGAATTTTATGGCATTGCCTATGAGGTTCTGGAAAACCTGCACAAGTTGGGAGTGGTCTGCCATCACTACGGGCAGGGCATCATGGGTAACCGATGCCCCTGACTCACTGATGGTCATATGGAGGTTCGCCAGGGTCTCATCGAGAACCTTGTTCATATCCGTCGGGACAGGCTCTTTTCCCCGGGTGACGACACGTGAATAGTTCAGCAGGTCTTGGATCATTCTCTGCATGCGGTTTGAGCCTTTCACGGCGAAATCAATGTAATCCCTGGCATCCTGGTCGAGCTTGTCCCCATATCGCTTTGCCAGGAGCTGGGTGAAGCTCGAGACCATGCGGAGCGGCTCCTGCAGGTCGTGAGACGCCACGTAGGCGAACTGCTCGAGCTCCTTGTTGGAACGTTCAAGATCGACCATGACTTTAATCACCTCTTCTTCAGCCTTCTTGCGCCCGGTGATGTCTCGGATGATATCCATGATGTATGTTTCGCCGCCTATTTTCACCAGCCGCTCACTGGATTCCACGGGCAAGGTAGTTCCGTCCTTGCGCTGGTGGATCGTCTCAACAATAGCATCTCCCTGGTTCTTTATGGGTTCGACCTGTTGATCAAAATCCGCTTTGGTTTCGGCAGTACGGAGATCATAGAGGTGCATGCGTTGAAGCTCTTCCAGGGAATATCCATAAATCTCAATGGCCCTGTCATTGGCCTCCAGGATGCGCCAGTCCTGATCCAGCAGAAAGATAACATCGTTGGCATGTTTTGCCAGCAGGCTCACACGATCGGCAAGAATCGAGCGCTCCTGTTCCAGCATCAATTGCCGGCGAAACATGCCGGATTGTCTTCCGCGATACCACATACCTATAAAAGACCCGCTCCCTATGATCATGAGGGAGATGACCAGGGTGATGATAAAGGCTGCAGTGCGGATGGGAGCGTATATCTCCTCCCGGTCCACCTTGGCAACCATGAACCATGGAGAATCAGGTATCTTCTTTAAAAAGGCCAGCACTGCCTTACCACGGTAATCATACCCCTCCATGACCCCCTCATATCCCAGTACAGCCCTGGCTGCAGGCAGATCTTTTCTGGAAATCGGCGAACGGAGGATGAGCGCACTGTTTTTTATGTGCCGCAGCTTATTGAGGTAAATAACATCGTTACCTTCCCGGCGGACAAGCAGTGTCTCGGCTGTTTGGCTGGGAGTGGGCCATGACTGGATAAGCGGGAATAAAAAATCATTCGGGTCAATTTCCAGGTACACATATCCCGCGTTGCTTCCTTTTAATGATATACATCCCGGTACGGGAATGAGTATCCCCAGCCTTAAGGATCCGTTCTTGCCAAGATGGTGAATGTCGAGGAATTGTGCACTGCAATCCTGTTGATGCCCTGATAAGATCCTGGTCACTTCAGGAGAAACCGGTTCGTTATCTTCAGGAATCGAAATTCTTCGACTCAAGTCCGGATTGAAAAGCGAGACGTTATAATATTGGTGGGTGCGCATGATGGATTCCATACAGCCCCTGACATCTTTGTACAGACCCGGAGAATCATCCCCCTTCAACCAGCGATTAAAAACGTTTCTGAGTATGGGCCTGTCTTCAGTTCTGCAATAGCCTTCAGCTCATCCTGTTTCTCCCTCTTGATGGTCTGAATCTGGTGAACATAGTATAAATATCCAACAATGATGATGCCGGTAACCAGGACGGAAAAGACTGCAACGATGTACCTTGGAAGCGGGAGATAGGGTTCCTTATATTCCTCGCCGTTTTTCATAGGTCGGATGTCACGAGGAGAGCCTTCAGTCTTCCTAACATACCCATACATCACAATTCATCACCATTGAGGGGAAAGAGACATCAGCATGTCTCCCGAGAAAGACCCCATATCCCCGGTTTCGATATTGTCGCCTTACAACAAAACCCGGCGCTACGTTATAGGTAATCTCTGAAAACAACTTGTCAATATGATGGCGATCCTGATGCGGGTGAAGGCTGAAAAGAAACGAGCGTCTTCCGGCCCATGAACAGGACAATTTATTGCGGGAATCGGATTCAAAATGTGAAGCGATAGGATTCAATTGCTGTGCCATCAATACCGGTCAATTCAGAATTAATGATATCAACATATTAGGTGATTTCACAACAAACTGTGGTCTCCGGCTATGTGTTTTCTGTCCTGCGGCGGAGGATTTGTCCTCTTCCTCAGGAAAGGCACACTGATCCCTCCAGACATTACTTATGCCAGGGAAGTGAGTGTTTCTTAAGGAGGGAGTACAGCTGTGATCGTGAAAGACCGGATATTTCGACGGCTTTTTTCACGCTACCATCCGTCAATATATACAATTTTCTCAAGTATCTGTTCTCTACCTTCATGAGGTATTGTAACCGGACCGATCGTAATGGCTTGAGGCCTGATGGTGATCGTCTCTTGAATTCCTTAATTATCTGGTGGAAGTCAGATTTATCGGGGGCCATAGCTGATAGGCAGCAAGATATGTGCCAGAGTGTGGAGCTATCATGCCGGATAGGACAGGGTAGTTTACAATCATTTCCCATCAAAGCTTATGTATCCCGGAGATTGTATTAATAATTCCGGATCGGTTTCATTCAAGAGGAAGGGTTGGGGCATGTCTGGACAGATGTGCGGCCGGTCTTTGTGCTGCAGGTTATTTTTACTATGGTTGCCTTGACAATGTTCGGTTGTCAATTATCTTACCTAGGCATTCTTAAGGTAAACAGGCGTAATCCCACAAGGAGGCCCTATCATGCAAAACATTCGCTCCACCACTGTCGTGATTCCGCTCCCCAATCAAGACTTCGATCCTACGGAAGCAGCAGTGAGTTGGGAGATCCTCAGGGAGGCGGGCCATAGAGTGATTTTTGCAACACCCGATGGGGAAAGGGCCTACGGAGATCCCCGCATGCTCACGGGTGAAGAGCTCGATATATGGAGTTTCATCCCTGGGTTGAAGAATTTCAAGATTCTTGGTCTCATGCTTCGGGCGAATGTTGAAGCGCGCAGGGCATACCAGATGATGGAGACCGATCCGGTCTTTTTAAAACCAATGTCCTATCAGGAACTTGTGGTTGAGAAGTTTGATCGTCTTCTTTTGCCGGGGGGGAATTATGCCCGCGGTATGCGACGTTATCTGGAAGACCGCACTCTCCAGTCATTCGTCGGCGCCTTCTTCGATAGTGAAAAACCGGTTGGAGCCATATGTCATGGTGTTGTGGTTGCTAGCCGTAGCATCTCACCCAAGACCGGCAGATCGGCGCTCTACGGCCGCCGGACCACGGCGCTGACCTGGCGGTTGGAGAAAGCCGCGTGGTCGCTGATGCGATTTGCCGGTCGGGTATGGGACCCTGGTTATTACCGCACATATTCGGAGGAGCCCGGTGAACCCGAAGGCTACCGGAGCGTGCAGGCTGAAGTTACGCGCAGTCTTGCAAGGCCGGAAGACTTCTTGGATGTCCCGCGAACTGCTCCGTATTATTTTCACAAGACCAGCGGGATGTTCCGCGATACCGACTCCGATGATCGGCCCGCGTGGGTGGTACAGGACGGCGCTTATGTTTCAGCACGATGGCCGGGTGATGTTCACAAGTTTGCACAAACCTTTTCCTCCCTCCTGAGCAAGCAACCTGAAAAAGTAGGCCAAGACTGACTTCACAAGATCTTCTCTTTCCTCGCTATACACCAAAGGCCATATGATGAATCACATCGGCCAGTAATGCAGGATAGACTCCCCCCAGGATAAGGAGTATCACCAGCGCGGCAATGACGAGGGTGCCTGCCAAAGCAGGTTTTAAAGGCGCTGAGGGCTCGCCTGCCGGAGCTTTGAGGAACATGGCCGCTATGACGCGAAGGTAATAGAAGAGCCCTATGACACTGTTTATCACGAGGATGGTGACGAGAGTCCACCGCTCAGAGCTGACACCTGCAGCCATGATGTAAAATTTCCCGATAAAACCCACGGTCAGTGGTATGCCTGCGAGAGAGAGGAGTATCAGCGTGAATGCGATAGCGAGTAAGGGCTTGCGGGTGTAAAGACCCGAATAGTCGTCCAGGGCATCGGCATCGCTTTCCCTTATTGATATGAGGGCAACGATCCCAAAGGCCCCGATAGTGGCAATGAAGTAGGCAACGAGATAGTAGGTCACGGCTGCAATCCGCATGGGCCCCGCAGAGAGGAAAGCCACCAGGAGATATCCGAAGTGGGCAATGGAGGAATAGGCGAGCAGGCGCTTCACCTTGTTCTGGAACAGGGCCAGGAGATTGCCGGTGAACATGGAGGCCGCAGCAATGATACTGAAGATGAGAAAAAACGGGCCCTGTTCCAGGACCTCTATGTCCATGAAGTAACGCAGAAGCAGGGTAAACACGGCCCCTTTCGACACAGTGGCTATAAAGGCCGTCACCGGAGCCGGAGCACCTTCATAAACATCGGGCGTCCACATGTGGAAGGGCACGACACCCAGCTTGAATCCGATACCAACGATCACCATCACCGTGCCGGCGAGCAGGACGGTGTCGGTAGAAAAGGCAGGGATTCTGCCGGCAATGCCGGCAAATTCCATGGTGCCGAGCCGGGCATAGACCAGGGCCATCCCGAAGAGGAGGAAGGCGGCGGAGATGGAGGAGAGAACCAGGTATTTCATGCCTGCCTCTATGTGGGTGCTTCTGGTAAGCGGGTAGGCTATGAGGACATACAGCGGGATGCTTAAGCTTTCAAAACCGATGAAGAACGAGACGAAATGGCTGCTTGCCACAAGCACCATGGCGCCAAGGCTCGCAATGAGGAGAAGGACGTAGTATTCCTCCGGCCGCCTGACATGCATTTTGAGGTAACCGTAAGAAAGGATAACCACTGCAAAGGCCGCGCCGAGTACCAGGGTGGTATAAAATAACGTATAAGAGTCTATGACAAAAAGAGGGGTGATGTGACTGAGTGAAAGGGGTCTCAGAGACACGAAAGAAAGAGAGAGAAGAGCACAGGTTATCCCGATGAGCGTCAGGAGGCAGGTAAGCAGGTGGCTTCGCTTAAAGGCGATGACCAGCATGATGAGGGTCAAGGCAAAGGCGATGACGAGCATGGGCAGTATCTGGAGGAGGTCATGGCCGGTCATGACGAGTCTTCCTTTCAGTCATCCCCGTTTTGTAAAAGGGAAGGTTCTCCTTGTCAGGTTCCCCCCTCTGGCAAGGTTGTTGAAGAAGGGTGTTTTTCTTGTCGTACCCGCGAAAGCGGGGACCCAGAAACCCTGATGAATACTGGATTCCCGCTTCAGCGGGAATGACAGAAAATGACTTGTACGACAGCCTCTGGCAAAGGGAGGTTAGGGGGGATTTTAACCTCTCGTTTTGGATATTAATCTCCCCTGTCCCATCTTTACAAAAGAGGGGAACTCTGGTATCGCAGCCGTTCCATCCTACAACTACATGATTTGTGCTCATTGATGTCCTTTGAAGCGTACGCTCACAATTGATAATACCGGATCTCGCCGTATCGATGATGGTCTGAGGGAAGAGCCCGATCCAGACGATGACTGCAATGAGCACTGCCATGGGGATCATCTCCCTTGCAGAATAATCGGGAATACTCCAGGTTTCCCGCTGCTCCCCGAAGAATGTCCGCCACACCATCCACAAGGAGTACACCGTGGCCATGATGAACCCGATGGCTGCAAGGGCTGCCATGACCATGCTTACCTTGGAGACACCCAGCAGAATGAGGAATTCCGCAATGAAATTTCCCAAGCCGGGAAGTCCCAGCGACGCAAGGGCAAAGAAGAGCCCTACGCCTCCCATGCGCGGCACTGTGGACCAAAGCCCTCCCATGCGCGCGAGGTCGCGGGTGTGCATCCGCTCCTGGAGGGCGCCTGAGAGCATGAAGAGCGCACCTGTGCTGACTCCATGGCAGATGATCTGAATCATGACGCCCTGCAGGGCGATCTCACCCCCCGCAGAAACCCCCAGGAGGACAAAGCCCATATGGCTGATGCTCGTGTAGGCGATCAATCGCTTCAGGTCCGCCTGTGCAAAGGCCAGTACTGCGCCGTAGATGATCCCGATGACACCCAGCGCCATGCCCCAGGGGACAAGCTGCAGGGAGGCATCAGGGAAAAGGGGAACGGCAAACCGGATCAGCCCGTAGGCGCCTGTCTTGAGGAGAAGCCCGGCAAGGACCACACTGCCTGCTGTGGGCGCCTCGGTGTGGGCATCAGGGAGCCATGTGTGCACAGGGACGGCAGGGAGCTTCACGAGGAAGGCTGCAAGAAAGCCTGCAAGGAGCAGCATCGCGGAACCGGGGTTCATGGATGTGCCTAAGAGATCCATGTAGTCGAAGGATACATTGCCTGTTGTGCGGCTGTGGATGACAACAAGCCCCAGGATTGCCATGAGCATGAAGAGTCCGCCCAGCTGCGTAAAGATAAAAAACTTGAGAGCTGCATACATGCGCCGCTCGTGTCCCCAGAGCGCGATGAGGAAGTACATGGGAAGGAGCATCAGCTCCCAGAAGAAGTAAAAGAGAAAGAGATCGAGGCTTAAGAAGACCCCGGCGATGCCTGCAAGGGTGAAGAGGAGATTGAAATGGAAAAATCCGACCCTCTGCCCTATCTCTGTCCAGGACGAAAGGACGGCCATGATCCCGAGCAGGGCCGTAAGCACGATGAACAGGAGGCTGATTCCGTCGACGGCAAGGTGAAAGCTGATACCGAACTGGGGGAACCAGGCAGCCCGGAACTCAACCAACCACAACCCGTTGTTGGAAAGGTTTGTGGCTATTGGATGTGTAATCCACAGAACCACGGCAATGATGAGCTCAACAACCATTGTAATGAGGGATATCCATCTCGGCCAGGCATCGCTGTGCCTCCCTGCAGCCCAGGAAAGGAGGCCGCCTGAAAGGGGTATGATGATGAGCCATACGAGGATCATAACAGTATCACCATCCCTATGAAGATGACTGCGCCTGTGGCGATTGCCATGGCATACCACCGCAAGCTCCCTGACTGTGTAAGGCCAAGGAGGCCGTGCATGAGGCTTACGAGCCATGCAATCCCCTGATATAAACGGTCCAGGACATCATCCTTGTTCATGCGTGAGAGCCTGACAAAAGGTGCTACGATGAGCACATCATAGACCCGGTCGAAGCCCCAGCCTGCAAGGAAGAACCGGTGGG
>JBEKLI010000025.1:0-10040 GCA_050010275.1 Desulfomonilia bacterium
CGGGTAATCTACAAGGTGAACTCCTTTCAGTTCACAAGAACGGCCAGGCTTGTCCAGGTGCTACCAGAGGAAAGTCAACTGCGCTTACGAAAATTACCGCTGACATCTTTAGAATCACAAACACCCTTAATAAATTTTGACATTGTCGGTTTCTCTCTTCAGTATGAACTCTCCTATACCAGTATGCTCGGCATGTTGAAGATGTCCGGCATCCCGCTTTTAGCAGCACAACGAACCGATATTGATCCCATTGTAATCGCCGGCGGCACATTCTGCGCGAACCCCGCCCCGATAATGGGTTTCCTTGACCTTGTGGTGATCGGCGATGGCGAGGAGATTGTACAGGAAATGGCAAAGATATGTCTGGCCACGAAAGACAGGGGGGAGCGTGTCAAGGCCTTTTCAGAAATTCAGGGGGTATACCGTCCTGGTGACAATGAAAGACCCAAAAGGAGGGTGCTGCCTGACCTTGACCTCTTCCCTTTCCCTGGATCTCCTGTCTTGCCCCATATTGGAATCGTCCACGACCGCATCGGTGTGGAGGTGGCCAGGGGATGCACACGAGGGTGCCGTTTTTGCCAGGCAGGTATGATCTACCGTCCCTATCGTGAGCGTTCATACCAATCGGTGATGGAGTCCTACCGGCAGGGTCTGGCTGCAACAGGTTATGACACCGTTGCCATGATGGCCCTTTCCATGACCGACTTGAGTTATTTAAACGAACTCATTGAATCGGTCCATTGCCCGTCCCGAGAGATCTCGGTGAGTATCCCATCATTGCGGGTGGAAGGTATCACCCGCAGAGTGGCCGACCTCATTGCCTCGGTCAAGAAACCTGGATTCACCATGGCACCCGAGGCTGCCACAGAGAGGTTGAGGGCTGTGATCAACAAAGGCAACACCGAAGACGACCTATTCAGGAGCGCATCGCTGATCAGGGAACTTGGATGGCGATCTTTGAAGCTCTACTTCATGGTTGGACTCCCCTCAGAGGAAGATGCGGATATCGAAGCCATCTGCACACTGTCCCGTAAGCTCTCTAAGGCCTTTCAAGGCAATCTCACCATCAGTATCTCCTGCTTCATCCCCAAGGCATTTACCCCGTTCCAATGGGAAGAACAGGCCTCCACCAACCACTACCAAGAGTTGTTGAACCGCCTCCAGAAACACCTGCGCCACCGGAGCATCACCCTCAAATGGCACGACCCGAGGCTGTCTTTCTTGGAAGGGGTTTTCGCACGTGGCGATGAGCGGCTCTCACACGTCCTTATGGAAGCACATCGCCATGGGGCCTATCTGGACGGATGGAGTGATACCCTCCATGAGAATGCCTGGGACAAGGCCTTCGAGGCAACGGGGATCGATCCTGCATCATATCTTGCACAAAGGAGAAGGGAGCAGGTGCTTCCCTGGGACTTCATCGACATGGGCATTGAAAAAGGCTTCCTGCTCGCTGAGCGCATGCGCGCCCATGGTGCAAGGCCGACCGTTGACTGTAGGGATGGGGAATGCAGCGGCTGCGGCGTTTGCTCTGAAGAGCTTATCAATATCATTCGCCCAAAGCCGGAACCCATTCACCTTTTTCAGGAGCCATCGGCCCATGGTGTATATCCTTATGTAATCGGCATCACCAAGGAGCAAGGTTTGAGATTCCTATCCCCAAGGGATTTCCAGGAGATGCTCAGAAGGGCTATCAGGAGTGCCGGACTGGAAGCAATCTACTCCCAGGGCTTCAGCCCTGTCATGAAGATAAGTACCACCCCTCCCACCTCCTACGGTATCACCTCCAAATGCGAATATATCCAGATAGAAATCAAGCATCCACTGATACCCCAGGAGATCTCCTCACGCATCAATGCCCACCTGCCGCCGGGCGCATCTGTCATCGCCTGCACTGAGGGCCGCCTGAAACAGGTACAAGCCTTTACCTACAAGACCCTCAGACCCTTTTCTCTCACACTTCCCCCCGATGCATGTGTTATCAAGGAAGGCAAATCTTTGCTTGTGGCAGATTATCTCGAATACTCAGACCCCCATACCCTAAGAATCGCATTTAGAAAGGGCAGGACTATTTCACCGGTGCTGCTCCTGGAAACCTATTCGCAAGACAAGCTCAGACTGGAAGAGGTCATCAAAACCGAGACCCGGTTTGTTGAGGATAAGCCCAGAGAGATGTATCCTGAGGTCGATGCACAAGACAGTGCTTCATCCAGAGACAAGGAATAAGCGCTCTTTCCCCGGTAAACAACTGCATCAAAATGGAGCGCCCTTGCGATATGTATGAATCACGATGTTATAAGGCCTTGATATCCTTTATCTCGGGCATTATCTAAGATCAACAAGCTTTATGTGTAAGACCCGGTCAGGAGGCATGAAGTGGATAATCCCTCAGACAACCCCATAGGTATCATGGGAAAAGGAATTCAGATTCAGACTTCTCTCAAGGGCTGCCCTCATTGCTCCCCTGCATCGGGACAACTTGAGTACATTGATCCTGTGTGCATGATGCGCACAACAGACAAAGATGCTTACATTCCCTATGAATATAAGGGGTCAACATACTACTTCTGCAACCCTAAATGCCTGGAGAAGTTCAAGAATGACCCTCAAACATATATTGCCAAGCTCTCTGGTCCGAACCTCTCTATGACACAACCGCCAACCATGATGCAGGGAGGTGCCCCAGAAAAATACACCTGCCCGATGGACCCGGAGGTCATCACCGACGGACCGGGCATCTGCCCCAAGTGCGGCATGGCTCTCGAGCCTATGGCCCCTTCTTTGGAAGAAACGGAAAACCCTGAATATATCGACATGAAGAGGCGGTTCTTCTTTGGGCTCGTATTGACCATCCCCCTTATGGTTATTGCCATGCGTCATATGCTGCCGGGCCATCCCTTTGAAGGCATCGCATCCGAAAAGACCTTTGTATGGACGGAGCTTCTCATGGCAACACCCGTGGTCCTCTGGGCAGGATGGCCTTTCTTTGTTCGTGCCTGGGTATCTTTGAAGACAAGGAACCTCAACATGTTTACCCTCATCGGCATCGGCGTAGCCGTGTCATTTGGCTACAGCCTTGTCGCAAGTCTTCTCCCGAATATCTTTCCGGCAACTCTGAAGGGCAAAGAGGGGAGTGTGGGTGTTTATTTCGAGGCTTCTGCCATGATCGTCACCCTTGTCCTTTTGGGCCAGGTACTTGAGCTCAAAGCGAGAGCCCGTACAGGTGAGGCTATCAGGTCCCTCTTGAGGCTTGCGCCAAAGACGGCCCGGATCATCAGGGAAGACGGGAGCGAAGAAGATATCGCACTCGATATGATCCATCACGGGGACAACTTGAGGGTGAGGCCCGGGGAAAAGGTTCCCGTAGATGGAATCATCCTGGAGGGCGCAAGCGCTATTGATGAATCCATGATCACGGGCGAGCCCATACCTGTGGAAAAATCAAAGGGTGACAAGGTTGTGGGGGCCACGGTGAATGGGAACGGCTCTTTTATTATGAAAGCCGAGAAGGTTGGCAGCGAGACGCTTCTGGCACAGATCGTTCGCCTCACCATCGAGGCAAGCAGGAGCAGGGCACCTATCCAACAACTTGCCGATATGGTGGCTTCGTATTTTGTCCCTGCGGTTTTTGCCGTCTCTCTTATCTCTTTTGTAATATGGATGATTATAGGGCCGGAGCCCAGGCTACCCTATGCCATCGTATCAGCAGTATCGGTCCTTATCATAGCCTGCCCATGCGCTTTAGGCCTCGCTACACCCATGTCCATCCTCGTAGCAACAGGCATGGGGGCGCGTCTCGGTGTTCTTTTCCGTGATGCCGAGGCCATCCAGTCCCTTGAAAAAGTCGACACTATGGTAATAGACAAGACCGGGACGCTCACTGAAGGCAAACCTACACTTCAAACGATTATTCCAAGTGGTACTTTTGGCGAGAGCAAGCTCCTCTATCTGGCCTCAAGCGTCGAAAAGGGCAGCGAGCATCCCTTGTCTCAGGCCATCGTGCAGGCTGCCATTTTGCGTGGGATCCAACCGACTTCCCATACGGAATTCACCGCCCATATCGGTAAAGGTATTACCGGTATTGTGGATGGTTATAGGGTTGCATTAGGAAACGAGCGTCTGTTAGAAGACCTCCACATAGAACCCGGATGGTTACATCCCCAGGCAGAGCAGCTCTCAAGCCAGGGTGCTACCGTGATGTACATTGCCGTTGATCTCAAGGCGCAAGGGGTCATTGCTGTCTCCGATACCATAAAGGAAACATCTACGTCTGCAGTACATATGCTTGTCCAGGATGGCCTTCACCTGGTCATGCTCACGGGCGATAGAAAAACCTCGGCAGAAGTAATCGCCAAGAAACTGGGTATCCACCATGTCATTCCGGAGGTGTTACCCACAGAAAAGGCTGCCGTGATCAAAGCTTTTCAAGAACAAGGCCGCCTGGTCGCCATGGCCGGAGACGGTATCAATGACGCCCCGGCCCTTGCTCAGGCGAACGTGGGGATTGCTATGGGAGGAGGAACTGATATTGCCATCCAGAGCGCGCATGTCACGCTCATTAAGGGAGATCTAAGGGCCATTGCCAGGGCGCGGCTCCTGAGCAAGGCAACAATGCGCAATATCAAGCAGAACCTCTTTTTCGCGTTTTTCTACAACATCGCCTGTGTGCCCATTGCAGCAGGGATACTGTATCCCTTCTTCGGGATCATCCTTTCACCTATGATTGCGGCCGCCGCCATGAGCTTAAGCTCCGTGTCCGTCATCACCAATGCCATGAGATTGAGAAATTCCGACATCTAAGAGGCTCATACTCGGAAATGCTTGTGTACTGGCATTGCCAGGCATATAATCTGGCTCGTCTCTTCTTGAGCGAAGGAGATTTCCCTCTTTAGAAAGGCATTACATATTGAAATGGTGAAGCCGGTGGCAAATACAGTGGATCAGAACAGCTTTGTACGTTTTTTGCGCGGATATCTTCCTCTGTATACGGCAGCCCTTGCCGTACTCTGGGCCGGTGTCTTCTTCTGGAATATTTCCGGCATGCCCGGTATTCTTTTCACACATACATCCCCATTCTCCCACTTTTGGTTAGCCTTCATAGAGAGCATCTTCGTCCTATTACTGGGATGCGTTGGGCTCGTCATTATTCTAAATGCCATTTATAAACAAGGATTTACCCGACAGGACACATCATCGGAAGAGGCCTTTCCCCAGGCATTCATTAAGACCTCGACTTCTTTTTCCGTGGCCATAGATAAAGACGGCCACACACGAATGATGAACGAGGCCATGCTCACTGAGCTTGGCTACACAAAGGAGGAAATCCTTTACACCGACTATCTGAATACCTTCGTGCCGGAGCGCGAAAGAATCAAGGTAGCATCGGTGTTCAAGGCCATCATGGAAAAAGATGCGCCCGTGGTATCACAGAATTACATTGTGGCAAAGGACGGTCATGAGGTTCTTGTCCACTGGAACGGCAGACCTTTTTATAAGGAAAACGGAGAGCTCGATTTCTTCTTCGGTACCGGCATCGACATCACCGAATGGAAGAAGACCGAAGAGGCCCTTGCCGCCAGCGAAAGTCGGTACCGCCTTTATGCGGAAAATATGCGCGATGTCCTTTGGGTATTGGACAATAACCTTCACTTTGTCTACATCAGCCCATCAGTGGAGTCGAGCTCGGGATATTCGGTGCAGGAAGCCTTCCATGTGCCGCTCGAAAAGCTCTTCACACCCAAGTCATACCAGAGAGTTATCAGAATCATCGAAGATATCAAAGGGCGTCTCGCAAGGGGAGAGCATATCGATCCCCAAACATCCCTTACCATAGAGCTGGAGGAGGTCTGCAAGGATGGGTCTACCCGATGGACAGAGGTTATAGCAAGTCTTCTCAGGGACGATTATGGCAATCATGTGGGGTATCTCGGTATTGTCCGCGACATCAAACAGCGCAAACAAACCGAAGAGGCCTTGCGTCAAAGTGAGGAAAAGTACCGCAATATCCTTGAAAACATTGAGGAGGGTTATTATGAGGTGGATCTTGATGGGATCTTCATCTTTTTCAATGATTCCCTATGCCGTATCTTGGGAAGCACCAGGGAAGAACTTTTAGGGATGAACTATGGCAGTTACGTGAATGAGGAGCATGCACGTGAGATCTATAAAACCTTTAACAAGGTCTTAAAGACTGGCATGGATTTGGAATCGGCCGAGTGGGAGTTCACCAGGAAGAGTGACGGACGCAAGATCTTTATCGAGAGCTCCGTCTCCCGCATCCTTTCCAAAAACGGTGTGTGCACTGGTTTTCGCGGCATCGTCCGGGATGTCACAACCCGTGTGAAGTCCGAGAAAGCCCTCATGGAAAGTGAGCAGCGGTACCGTCTGCTTGCAGAGAATGCCAATGACATCATCTGGACAGTAGATCTTAACTACAATTTCACCTATGTCAGCCCATGGGTGAAGCATGTAGCCCGCACGACGGTTGAAGATATGATGAAGTTCACCATCAGGCACGTCATGAACCAGGAGACTTTCGAGAAGATTCGTAACGATTACAAAGAGATTTTAATACGTATTCGCCAAGGAGAGCAATCGGTGGATACGGTTAGGAGATATGAATTCGAACACCTCCGCGGGGACGGCACCATATTCTGGGCGGATGTCATTGCATCGATCCTTTTCGATAATAACGGGAACCCCATTGGTTTTGTGGGGATAACAAGAGACATTACCGAACGGATCAAGGCCGAGGAAGAGATCAAAAAGAACGAGGCCAAGTATCGAACCATCCTCGAGAGTATCCAGGAAGGGTATTATGAAGTGGATCTCAAGGGAAATTTCACTTTCTTCAATGATTCCGTATGCAGGATCTCGGGATATTCCCCTGCAGAGATCATCGGCTCAAATTACTGCACCTGCACGAACGAGGATACGGCACGAAAGATCTACCAGCTGTTTCACAAAGTATTTCTCACCGGTAACCCGGATAAGGGCTTCGATTGGCAGGTTTTAAGCAAAGATGGTTCAAAAATAGATATAGAGAGCTCAGTTACCCTCATGCAGGATGCACAGGGAAATCCCATAGGATTCAGAGGGTTGATACGCGATATTACCGAACGCAAACAGGCAGAAGAACACCTGAGACTCTCTCGAGAACAACTCAGAAATCTCCACATACATACCCAGGAGCTTCGTGAGCAGGAACGCGCACGAGTGGCCCGGGAGATCCACGACGAGCTGGGGCAGGTGCTCACTGCCCTAAAGATGGACCTGTCCTATCTCTCTCGCAAACTGCCCCGTGAACAGGGCGTCCTGCAGGTAAAGGCCGGCAGCATGATAAAATCCATCGATGCCAGTATAGAATCGGTGCGGAGGATCATCATGGATTTGCGACCCGGCCTGCTCGATCATCTGGGACTCGTGCCCGCCATTGAATGGCAGGCCGAGGAATTCAGCAAGCGAACGGGCATCGAGTGCAGCATGGACATCTCCCCCCAGGAAATATCTCTGGATCGTGTGAACTCCACTACAATATTCCGCATCTTCCAGGAAGCACTCACCAACATTGCCCGCCATGCCCAAGCCGCCATGGTAGAGATCTCGCTCAGTGTCCAAGACGCACACCTTACGCTTCGCATCCACGATGACGGGATCGGCATCACAAAAAATCAGATTGATAACCCCAGATCATTTGGGCTAATGGGAATGAGGGAACGATCGCTGTTTTGTAATGGAAGCTTTTCTGTATTCACAGAAGAAACAGGCGGGACAACCGTCATCGTAGATATCCCGCTGTCGGAAGCGAGAAAGATTGATGATACGGGTACTGGTAACTGATGATCATCCTATCGTGCGGGAGGGCGTCAAGCAGATACTCTCAGAGACAACCGACATTGTCGTGGCTCAAGAGGCATCCACAGGCCAAGAGGCCATAGCGTATTTATGGAAAAACGATTTTGACGTAGTCCTTCTTGACATATCCATGCCCGGCCGTGACGGGCTCGAGACCTTGAGAGAACTGAAGACCATCCGTCCCAAAACACCGGTCCTCATCCTGAGCATCTACCCTGAGGAGTATTATGCAGTAAGGGTATTGCGCGGCGGCGCATCAGGATATGTAACCAAGTCGAGCGCACCCGATGAGCTCATTTCAGCCATACGGAAGGTTGCCTCCGGGGGTAAATACATCAGCCCGACCCTGGCCGAGCGCCTGACCTATGAACTTGACAAGGACTTGAGTCGCCCATTGCATGAGTCACTGTCAGATCGTGAATACCAGGTAATGCGGATGATCGCCTCGGGAAAGGCCATCAAAGAGATTGCAAGCGAACTCTGCCTGTCCATCAAGACAGTAAGCACTTATAGGGCCCGCATTTTTGAAAAGCTGGGCATCAAGAACAATGCAACGCTGGTCTTGTATGCACTTCAGAACAATCTTATTGACGGCCGGCACTTGCCCGTAAGGCCCCAACAGGAAGAAGGACCCGCCGAGGAATAACCTGCCCAGGATCAGCAGTATATCAATCCTCACAGGGCATCCACCGGGAATTTAGAAGAAGGGCCTCTCTTTGCTGTAAGATATGTCTTACAGTCAGACAAGAAAACGTATGACATAACTATCAGGAAATTTCGTATTCCCAAACATTGATTTCTGTGTCATTACTACACGTACAACAAGTGTTGTTCTGACCTCCTTTACGCCAGAAGAGGGGACAAGTCCTCTCGTGCTTTGTCCTAAGACCTAAACTTCTTCTGGCTATTTTTTTGTTTAAAATCAGGCATCGGATGAAATTATATATCCAACAAAGATACGTCCACATTGCATGGGCTGTGTATGGGGCAGCCCATGCGTGACTTTGCTTACCTGCCTTCGATCTAACAATATCATTATCATTTTACTGGATGGGCTATTTTAAAAAAATAGAACCTCACAGTTAATATAAAGCAAAGAAGTTATTTAACCTGTGGAGACTTAATACTTGGATGGAATGCACCTGCATGCTACAATGATTGTGCAAAGGAGTTATCAATGTCTGATCCAGATCTGAATGGTATTCCCCATGAAGCTGCTTCTGTCTTTCGGCCTTTTACGGAAGCACTTATGGCAAAATTCTCCACCAGCCTCCTGTCGATCTCCGTCGTTGGCAGCTGCCTGACAGGCGACTACATTCACGGAATATCAGACATCAATTCCGTGCTTGTGCTCACCAAGACCGACGTTCTCGAAATCGAAATCCTCGCATCTCTGTCGTACTATAAAAAGAAGCACATCAGGAGCCCTCTCATTCTGACCGAAGATTACATCACCCGCTCACTCGATGTCTTTCCCATTGAATTTCTGGACATCAAGCATTTTCACAAGACGGTTCATGGCCGTGACCTCTTTGCCGACCTCACGATAGACAAGGCTCAACTGCGTCTGCAGTGCGAGCGCGATCTCAAGGGCAAGCTCATTAATCTGCAGCGGGGCTACGTGGCCTGCGAGGGTAAGACAAAAATACTCAAGGCCCTGCTCTTTGAGGCACTGCCCGGATTTTTCCCTCTGCTGAGGGCCATGCTGTACCTTGTCCAGGGCCAGGAACCTCCAGTACGGAAGGCGGACGTATTAACACAGGCGGAAGGGGCCTTTCATATAGCCTTATCAGGCCTTCGCGAGATTATCACCCTGAAGACGAGCAGGGGATTTTTTCTCGATCGCGACCACATATCGAGCCTCTTTAAAGAAATCTACAGGATCACCTATGATCTCTCTATGGCAACAGATGAACTGGCTGTTTAAGTTCTTCCTTCTTGCATGCATACTCTTTCCCTTCGTTGCCGATGCGGCAATTGAGCAGCCTGCATCATACGTGGTCGATAATGCCGGTATTATTGAGGAGGGCGCCAGGACAAGGCTGGCCGGGGTACTTCAGGAATTGGAGCAGAAGACGACTGTCCAGATGATTGTCCTTACGGTCCCCAGCACTGAAGGCATTCCTATAGAGCAATTCACCATCCAACAGGCTCAGATGTGGGGTTTGGGTCAGAAAGGAAAGGAC